>NZ_JBMFWB010000001.1:0-146686 GCF_049965695.1 Athalassotoga sp.
CATCTGCTATTGGCTATTAACCATGTGCCGCTTTTTAGTCTCTAATGTCTGATCCCCTAATCTCTGCTCTTACCATCTGCCATGCGCTGCTTTTTTCTGCTTACTGCTTACTCGTTACTCTTCACGATTTTCCCCTACGTTATTCGCTTATTCCTATCTGTACCGTGTACATTCTTTGATAATTGTATCCGGCGTAATTTCCGTAATTAAGTACGTAAGTGTATAAAGTCAAGCAAAAATTGATGTTGCGTTAAATAAAGATTCGTTATTGATGTTGTATATCTGAGGAAGTACATAACCGTACCTGTATGTTCCGCCGGCATTCAATTTCAAATCTCCGATGTTGAATGAAAGTGCTGCCGTTCCGAAAGCATATCCTCCCGCCGATGCATTCAGACTAAGTGACAGTGGTGCCAAGACCGATTGTCCCCATGCTTGACCAAAAGCACCACCTGCTATCGCGAAGTTTCCAAAGCCATATCCTATCAGTGCATCTGATCCGATTAGCAAAGAATTGCCGTTTTGAAGGTAATTTGAATAATTCTGGATTAAATACTCCACAAGAGACGCAGAATTTGTCGATTGCATCAAAGATTGAATCTGTCCCCAGTTAGATATCGTCTTTAAAATCGCATTTGAAAATCCTTCACTCATTCCGACATTTACATCCGGAAGTGCAAAGAAGAAACCTTTGATGTTTGCAATTCCTGCGGGATTGTAAAAGATGGCATTTTGATTGTTTGCAATTCCCGTAAAGGTTTCTCCCATCTCAAACGTTTGAGTTGATCTGTAAAAACTTACATCGAATGCAAAGATTGAAACTGAGAAAAGCACAATAAGAATTGCCATCACAATCTTTTTCATATCCATCACTCACAAACTTATGTGATTTTGAATATCTCCAAGATATTGTATCTGAGATATCGTCTGAGCATTTATAACGTACATGGCCATTTCAAGTTCAGTAATATAATTGCTTAATATATTACCAGATGGGAGTCCTGCATAAAGATTAGAAAGTGCTGTCGATAGGTCTGCGATGACTTCATTTGATTTTTGAATGTTGTTGTAAGTTTGAAGTTGAACGTTGTACATGATGCCGTTGTAATCTTCGGATGTCAATTGACTTTTGAATGTATTTGTCTGGTAATTCCACAAGTAAGTAAAGATCTGATCTTGCGGATCGAGCATTCCATTTCCGTTTGAATCGAAAAGAATTATTGGAATTTGCAAAGCGGCATATATTCCTTTGGATACAAGCCATGTTGAATTGGACGGATCAAGGCGGTTTAAAGTACTCGACAAGGCTTCAAGAAGTTGTATAAGTTGAAGATTGTGAGAAGACGACACAAGTAATTTTATCGCCGAAAATACAAGTGCATAATCAGCAGTCGATACCGAAGAAACAGAAACGTTCTGACTTTGCTGGTACAGCGAAATAAAACTGTTAGCAAGATTCACAGCGTTCAATCCCGTCATTCCGCTTATCGAATTAAACATTGCCTCTGCCGCATTTTTGAGCGCAACACTCGTCGATGTTGTTGTGTTCAAAAAATATGTTACGCTTGCAAGCGTAGTTCTTGCGGAAGTAGATGTATCGGACAGTGCCACAGCGTTGTAAAGGTTTGTCGATGGAATGGTGTTATTGCCGTTGCTTGTCGCACTTAAAACCTGCGCGGAATAGGAGAGTGCATCTTTAAAATTTCCGTTATTCGATTCATCGACCGCAAGTTGAGAAAGTGCCTCTGCATTTGTTGGCGTGTTTAATCCTTTAAATACATTCATTGCACAAGAACTCAAAATCAAAGATACCAACACAATGACACCCAGTAAAAAAATATACTTTTTCATACAACCACCTTGCCTTTCATCCTTAATTATACCAAACAAAATTCAAATTCCTAATCATCGCTCCGGCAGGTACCCTTAATGGTGGGTAGCGTGTGGCTCGTAGCATGTGGAAAAGAAAGAGATTAGGGATTAGACATTAGAGATGGTTCGTAACGCGTGACGCGTAATCAGTAACGAGTAAGCAGCCAAAGGCAAAAGGCGATTCCAGTTCTTCGACTGGGACGGCGGCGGAGAGCATGATGCCTCAAGGTGGCCTCCGCAGCAACGCGAGGACCAGACACCGAAGGGCGAATGCGAGAGCCGACATGTTGACTTGAATGATTTTTGTGGTAAAATATCTTTAAATGTGGTGATGAATGATGAGAAGATTCTTTTCTGAAAATTACTATTATTACGGCCGCGCCCGATTTGTCGTGTGCGATCCGTGATTTTTGGTGCATATAACAAATCGGGGACTCAAAAAAGAGTCCCCGATTTTTCATAAAAAAGGAGGCGAGTTCCATGATAGTCGTTATGAAGCAAAGATCATCCGAGGATGATTTGAAAAGGGTTGTCGATCTGGCGAAGAGTTTCGATTTTGAGACGAACATATCAAAGGGAGCGGAAAAAACGATCGTTGGAATAATAGGTGACAATGTCTACGAAAGAAGAGAAGCCTTCGAGGCTTTAAACTGCGTTGAAGAGGTTATACCAGTTCTAAAACCCTTTAAACTTGTTTCAAAAGAATTTCATCCGGAGAAAACGGTGATCGAAATTGGAACGGAAAAGATAGGAGAAAAATTTCAGTTCATCGCCGGCCCTTGTTCCGTTGAATCCAAAGATCAAATGGAAAGAGAAGCAGAATTTCTGTCTAATCTCGGGATCAAATTTTTAAGAGGCGGGGCTTTTAAACCAAGAACTTCTCCTTACGCTTTTCAAGGTCTCGGTATCGATGGCCTTAAAATACTAAAAGAGGTGGGAGAAAAATACGACATGCGTATCGTCAGCGAAATGATGGCTCCTGAAGATATTTCCATTTTCGAAGAATACGTCGATGTCATACAGGTTGGAACACGGAACATGCAAAATTACAGATTGCTTGAACAACTTGGTCACTCCACAAAACCCGTGATGTTAAAAAGAGGCTTTATGTCAACAGTTGAAGAATGGCTTTTGGCTGGAGAATATCTTTATTATCACGGTAACTCGCAGATAATACTTTGTGAAAGGGGAATAAGAACTTTTGAGAAGTACACAAGAAATACGCTTGACATATCGGCCGTGCCGCTTGTAAAGATTCTTTCACATCTTCCCATCATCGTAGATTTGAGTCATGCGACCGGCAGACGTGATCTTATTCCACCACTTGCAAAGGCAGTTGTGGCAGTCGGGGCTGATGGCGTTATGATCGAAGTGCATGAAAATCCGGAAAAAGCTTTATCGGATGGACAGCAAAGCCTTAACTTTGAAGAATTCGCATCGACTTACGACACATCGATGGACCTCGTAAAGATGATGGAGGAAATATGAAAATAGAAAATGCCAAAATTGTAAGAGGAGAGATAACGGTGCCTCCAGACAAATCCATAACGCACAGGATGATCTTTTTTGCCTCGCTCTCTGCTGGGAAATGCGAGATTGAAAACCCTCTCCTCGCTGACGATACGATGAAAACAATCGATCTCGTTAAAAGCACGGGGGTAAATGTATCTGTTGAAGGAAATCGGCTGAATGTCGAGATGAAAAACGTACGGGAACCCGCTTCTCCTATATTTTGCGGAAATTCAGGTACAACGACGAGAATAGGCCTTGGTTTCCTTTCAAGGCTGCCAATTTTTTCCGTGCTTTATGGGGATGAATCTCTTTCAAAAAGGCCAATGGATAGAGTGACAGAACCTCTTTCAAAACTCGGAGCGATTTTCGATGGGCGAAATTATGCTTCAAACCTTCCAATCTCGGTAAGAGGTGGGAAGATAGGCCATGCCGATTACATATCCAAGGTTTCAAGCGCACAGGTAAAGACGGCTTTTATAGTTGCTGCCCTTAACGGTGATGGTATTTCAACGTACAGAGAACCCTTTGAAAGTCGCGATCACACAGAAAATTTTTTGAAATCTCTCAATGCGATAGAAAAAACAGGAAACACGATAAAGATAAAACCATCGAAGATACCGCCTTTCAAATCAACTGTCGTCGGAGATTTTTCGTCTGCCGCTTTCTTCGTAACGCTTGGCGTTTGTCATCCAAACGCACGCGTAAAAATAAAAGGAGTCGGGCTCAACAAAACAAGAACGGGCTTCTTGAGCGTTTTGAAAAAAATGGGCGCACAGATCGATGTTTCAAACGTCACCCAGGATTTCGAACCTTACGGAGATCTTACGGTTGAAAGTTCTGTCCTTGAAGGCATCGAAATATCTCCCGAAGAAATTCCTCTGCTTATTGACGAAATTCCTCTCATCGGACTTGCCGGCGCTTTTGCGAAGGGAAAAACGATTGTCAGAGGTGCCGCCGAACTTAGAACAAAAGAATCTGACAGGATAAATGCAGTAGTTTCAATGCTCTCGAGTATGGGAGTCAACATCGAGGAATACCCTGACGGTTTCAAGATTGAAGGGGGCCAAAAACTGAGATCCTGCACCATCGATCCATCAGGAGATCATAGAATCGCCATGATGGCAGCAATAGCCGGTGTATGCGCCAACGGCGTTGAGATAAAAAATCCGGAGATTGTTTCCATAAGTTATCCATCTTTTTTTGAAGATTTGAAAAGGGTGATTTCATGAAAATCATCACATCCGGCGAATCTCATGGTCAGAATTTTTACGGTATAGTTGAAGGTTTCCCCTCTCACTTTAAACCCGATCTTGAAAGAATTAACAAAAGGTTAAAAACAAGGCAGTCAGTTTACGGACGTGGCGATAGAATGAAGATAGAAGATGACAAAGTCAACATAACGACAGGGCTATGGAACGGTGAAACAACCGGTGCACCGCTGACTTTTGTGATAGCAAATAAGTCTACAACTCCTCCGAACGAAAAAACGACTGTACCAAGACCGGGTCATGCCGATTTGGGCGGAATTCTAAAATTCGATCTTGACGATGTCAGAACAGTTACGGAAAGATCGAGTGCCAGAAGAACTGTTATGGATGTTGCAATCGGTGAATTTTCAAGAGAAGTGCTTGAAGATCTTGGAATAAGCATTTACGGTTTCACAAAAGCCATCGGGCCTGTTGAAATCAATTCAATGGCACACGAAGAACCGGAAGTCAACGATCATCCTTTGCTCTGTCCCGATTCAAATGCCGAATCAAAAATGATGGAAGAAATAAAAAAAGGATACGATCAAGGCTACACTCTCGGCGGTAAGGTAACTCTCGTCGCCAACGGACTGCCTGCAGGAATCGGAACTTTCACGGAGCGCGGAAAGAGATTGACATCTATAATAGCCAGTGGCCTTTTCGATATACCTTCGATTCGAGGCGTGCTATTCGGAGGCGCTGAAGAAATTTGGAAGATGAAAGGATACGATACGGTCGATCAAATTCACAGCGGTTTTGTCAGAGAAACAAACCATGCGGGGGGTATAGAGGGAGGAATGACAAATGGTGAACAGATGATCGTTAATCTTATTGCAAAGCCTATTTCCACGCAAAAGCGAGGCGTCAAAAGCGTTGATGTTTTTACAGGAATTGAAGTTGAAACGAATTACGTTAGATCCGACACCTGCGTCGTGGCAGCCATAGTTGTAGTTGCCACTGCTATGCTTTCAACGATCATACTTTCCGAATTGAACGAAGAATTCGGTGGTTTCACATTTCAAGAGTTCAAAGATAGATTAGACGTTTACAGGAGGCGTGTTAAACTTGGAAGATAAAATAGCGCTTATCGGTATGATGGGATGCGGAAAAAGTGTGGTTGGAAAGAAAATCGCTCAAATTTTAGGTTTTGAATACGTTGATCTGGATGAAAAATTTGAAAAAAGTTACGGATCAATCGAAAGATATTTTGAAAAATACGGTGAAGACAAATTCAGAACTTTGGAAAGCGACCTGCTTGAAAGATATTCAAAGACAGATCGAATCGTACTTTCCACAGGAGGCGGTATAATCGAAAGACCAAAAAACAGAGAAATACTCAAAACGATGCACACTTTCTATTTAGAAGCCGATCCGGAAGCGCTCTGGAATAGGGTTAAAAATTCCTCAAGGCCACTCGTAAAAATCGGTAAAAATGCCTTTCTTTCAAGATTCGAAAAAAGAAAACCACTTTACGAAATCTACGAAACGATCCATACCGGATCTCTTGAAATAGATCATGTAACTGCCATAATAGTCAGGAAATTCACGAAAAGCCGGCAAATCGATGAATTAGACTCTTACCAGAAAGTCATGATCTTTCATAACGTGGAAATTGAAAGATCCGACCTTTGCCTTGTATCTAAAACGGTAAAGAAAATATGGAACACAGAGGGAACCGAAGTTGATGATGGAGAAGAGTTTAAAAGTATAGCATCGGCACAAAAAATGTGGGAACTTTTTCTTGAGAAAGGTTTGTCAAGAAGTTCCAAAATTACCGCAATTGGCGGCGGAACTGTCACGGACGCAATCGGGTTTGTTGCCACCACTTACATGAGAGGAATGAATTTTGAACTTTATCCCACCACTTTGTTGGGAATGGTTGATGCCGCGATAGGTGGAAAGTTTGCGATAAATTTCAATGGCGTTAAAAATCTTGTCGGAACGTTTGGAAAACCGGATGTGTTCATAGACACGGTTTACGCTTTAAGTCTTGACGATGAAAGATTTAAAGAGGGAATAGTCGAATCTGCCAAAATCGGCGCTGTTTACGATGAAAAATTATTTCAATACATGGAAGACAATCTGGGCAAGATAATTGCCAAAAATCTCGATGTGGTAGATGAAGTTATCAAAACAGCCGTCAAAGACAAACTGGACGTGATTTTAAAAGATCCGCATGATCAAAATCTCAGGCATATCCTCAATTTTGGCCATACGATAGGTCATGCGATAGAAAGCGCATCGAACAATTCAATATCTCACGGTCATGCCGTTGCAATTGGGATGATCGTTGAATCTGAAAAATTTTCACCTCAGGTACACGAAAGGATAAAAAATTTGATCACATCTTTGGGCTTTAACCCTGAAAAAGATGAGGATTTAACGAGATGGATTCTTTCGGACAAGAAAAAGGTAGGAAATGCGGTGGTGATTCCGGTGATCGAGAAAATAGGTAATTCTCATCTTGAAAAAATAGGGATCGAAATTTTATCAGATCATTGATCTGAGATTTGACTATTCTGCTTAAAAATGGTAGAATAATTTGAATTCAACGACCGGGGAGGAATAAAATTGAAAAGGGTAACTTTATGGAGTATGGTGTTACTCGCGGTGCTTGTACTTGCTGTTATTTTGGCAAGTTGTTCTCTTTTTTTGGCACCTGCACCGAAAAATCTTAGTGCAACTGCATTGAGTCCAAATTCAATACAGTTGGTATGGAATGGTACGGCAAAATCATTTGTAGTTTACAGAAGTTCATCTTCAAATGGGACTTTTGCCGAATTGACAACAGTTCAAGCGACAAATTATGTAGATACAGGTTTAAAGCCTTCCACAACGTATTTTTACGAAGTAAAGGCGAAGAACCAATATGGGCTCTCTTCTCCATCAAACGTTGCTTCTGCAACTACCATGATGGCTGCACCGCAGAGTCCTGTTTTGAGCGTAACGTCTTTATCAACAAATACCATTTCTCTCTCCTGGTCAGAAAGTTCTCCGAATGTCAGTAAGTTCATAATTTACAGGGCTTTAGGAAGCAGTGCATTTGCACAATTAGCAACTTTGCCCGGAAATGTGCTAAATTACACAGATAGAAATTTAACACCTGAAACAACATATTCTTACAAAATGTTAGCATCAAATCAGGGAGGAAATTCATCTTTTTCAAATGTTGTTGTGCGTATGACAAACGGAATTCCTCCAAAGGCTCCAAGTGCTTTGAATGTAACTGCTTTTTCGACGAATACGATAAGTCTTTCCTGGGTTAATCCAACTAACGAAAGCGGTATCGAACTTTACCAGTCGACGGGAACCACTTTCAAATCAACGCCTACTTCAAAATTGTCACCGATGGCAACAACCTATGTTGCGACAGGTCTCATACCTTCAACGGTCTATTCCTTTAAATTGAGGGCTTTTAACAAATGGGGATATTCTGATTTTTCAAGCATAGTTTCCCAGATGACCAAGGCTTTCGGATCGTACTTCCCGTTAAGATCTGGTCAGGTTGATCGTGTTGAAATATCCGCGGGAGTGCCACTTGTTGATACTTTAGGAATCAATCCGGCACAAAAGGCTTTTGAAGATTTCTTCAATTCCATGTGGATGAATTTTTCTTCCTCCAAGACAACACCATCGTCTTCTTTTACTGTAAATGAAGATGTGATTTACGAGGCAACTCAAACAAGCAAAAATGCAACGATGATAAATTACGAAATAAAGATTCCTCAAGCGTACAAAGGAGAACCTCAAAAGATGGAAACACTCTCCTTTAGCGTTACAAAAGCAGGTTCTACGGTTTTCTACAAAGGTGTTCCGGTTATAGACAATGCCAACACTGGCAATGCCTCAGGCACGACATTTTTGAAATCACCTGAAGGTACAGCCTTTGAAAGAACATCTTCTTATCAATCTCTTTCAATCGGAAACAAAACTTACAGCGATGTCTTAGAGGTTGATCTTATACTCAACAATCTCAAAAGAGAATTTTACTTTGCGAGAAATGTTGGAGTCATAAAACTTGAAAACTATCTTTTAAATCAGCAAAAGATGTGGGAATTCATCTCCGGTTTAACCGTTGTTCAACCAAACATCGGTAAGTTCGAATACAATCCACTTCCGGCTATTCCTGTGGCTCCACAAATCACAGATCTTTCAACTTCAACCCAAATAACGATGACATGGTCTTCAACGCAGACAAATGTTAACTACGAACTTTACCTCGAAAAAATGGGTGACTGGATAAAGAAAATAGGATCTTCGACTGAAACTCATTTTAATTTTGAAAAATTGCCTACCGGCATTTACACATGGGTGATCGTCACGAAAAACGCGAGCGGCCTTTCTACCGCATCGAAAGGTGCAACCTTTACCGTTGACATGGGATCAAAAGTGACCTTTACAAATCGTAAACTTGAAGCCATTATAAGATCAATGCTGAATTTACCGGCCGGACCTATATACGCGTCTGAACTTTCTAAGATAACATCTATCCAAAATAACTGGCCATCTTCCGATATGATGCTTTCAAATTTGGATGGCATACAATATCTTACCAATCTCGCGACACTCGATCTGGTTGGAAATAACATAACCGATCTTTCACCTCTGAAAGGATTACATCTCAAATCCGTTAACCTAAGTTACAATCATATAAGCGATTTGACTCCTTTAGCAACGATGACAAGTCTTAAAATGCTTAATTTAAGTCATAACGACATAGTTGATATAAGTCCGCTTGCGAATCTTGTAAACCTTACGGTACTTGATCTCAGTTCAAACAAAATAACAAATATAGCCGCAATATCTAATCTTAAAAATTTGCAGTTCCTTGATTTGAGTTCAAATGCTATAAAGGACGTTACGCCCCTTGAAGGCATAGGACAATCTTTGCTAAGTCTCGATATAAGTTATAACCCGATTCCAGTTTCCCAACTTACCTTCATAAAAAATTGGACACAACTTCATAACCTTGGAATGAGTGGATTTAATTTTGACAATTCCGAGATAACATTCCTTTCGAAATTCACGAATCTCACTTCACTCGATCTTGGATTTAACAGAATAAGCAATATAACTCCCCTTGCGAGTTTAACAGGTTTACGTGAGTTGTTCCTTTACTCGAACATGATAAAAGATATATCTCCACTTGCAAATTTAAAGAATTTGGAATGGCTTAACGCAGGGGCAAATCTAATAAGCGATCTTTCACCGCTTTCAAATCTTATGAAACTGAGATTCCTTGATCTTGAACTTAACCAGATATCGGATATATCTCCGCTTACAAATCTTTCAAATTTAGAGATATTGAATTTGAATTTCAACAACATAACGCTCAAATACACGCCGTCCTTTGACAAAATGCTTCATCTTCTCTGGCTTATGCTTGATTCGAACAGCATATCTGATTTCAACATAGTCTCGACAGTACCGGATCTTTGGATATTGGATATTTCTTCGAACAACATATCGGATCTGTCTCCGATATCCAACATGAAAAATTTGCTCAGAATAGATCTTTCATCGAATAAAATTTCAGACATGAATGCCATCGTCAACGACATGTATTTGAAAATTGGTTCTATCGTCGATATCAAAGACAACGAAATGAATTTTGCCCAATCGACGATCACGAATGAAATAAATACACTTCAAAACAGAGGGATCAACGTTATTTATTGAAAATGGCCGATGATAAACTAACAGGCCAAACGGGCGAGTTCGACGTTCTACGAGGTTTTGCGATATGGATAGTTGTGTTTGCACACAACGCATTTTACCAGATACAATCTTTCAATTCTCCAAACCTTGAACTCGCCTTTACTTTTTTGAATTTTTTCATCGTTGCCATGCCGATTTTTTTCTTTATAACGGGATATTTTTCTGTAAGGGTCGCAAGAAGAAACCCAAAGCGATTTATTTTATCAAGGTTAAGACTTATAGGAATTCCTTATCTTGTATGGTCAACCTTTTACATCCTTATGCAATACTTTCTTGGCGGATTTATCAACTTCGATAAAAGTTTTTCTTTGAAAGACATTCTTGGATATTATCTGCTCGGAAATGCCGTTGAAGAATATTATTTCATATTCGCGATCATGATTTTTTACCTTATAACTCCTTTTTTGATCAAAACTCTCTTAAAATTCAAATTTATTCTCCCATCTCTTTTCATTTTGATGATGTTTTTTTCCGCGCTTTACTACGTCCCGAATTACTTCGGAATACACTGGATAAGCACCTTCTGGGCATACAGAAATCCTTTCACCTGGCTCTTCTTTTACGTATGGGGAATGTCAACATTTGATAAAGTCAACAACAATCATCCTTACTGGAGAAATGCTCTCCCCTCAAAAACAATTGTACTTTGCATCGTGCTTTACATTCTAAGTTTTATCGAATTCTATTTCATGCCTTACAAATACGAAGATGGGATTTCGCTCATGGCCCCGCTCGGTCTTGCTTTTTCCGCTGCTTTCATGCCAATACTCTTAAAATTCGCTTACTTCATCTCTAAAAAATTACCCGTGACATCCAAAATATTCGGTGATTTCGGAAGATACACACTCGGCATATATCTTATGAATGGATTCATAGAAGGTCTATTACTTGGACTTGGGTTTATCTTTTATCCGCCATTTAAAAACGAGAGCAGTTTGGCTGTAAACCTTTTGCTCTTTGCGATCGCACTTTCACTTTCCTTTTTCTTGGTTAAAATTGTCTGGAAATTAAGCAAAAAAGTTTACGCTTTGGTTTTCTGATCTTTTTTGGGTTTTGTGACGAAAATTGGGGCAAGAGATATGAAGAACCCTCCAAAAAGTTCCATGCCTTTTATCTGGGAGCATTCACGAAAATACAGGTAAGTGTTAAGCATCGCAAGGATACCAAGTACAAACAAGATGTAGGGAATAATTTTTTTGAATTTTAAAGATAAGACAAAAACAAACGATGCGCTGACGAATATCAAAAGCCCATACCAGTTAAAGGGAATAAACGGAGATCTCGGCAACAAAAGCAATGAAATGAATCCAAGCAAAATACCTCCCAAAACGGAAGAAACGTAAAAAAATTTCATCATTTTCTTGTACTCACCATCCCGTGAAAAAATATGATCAAAAATATAATGCCACTTAAAGCAAGTGGAACAAAATAACTCAAAATTCTCCACTCAAGCGTTACCGTGGCGAGAAATTTTGGCGGAACTATCGTTGAAAAAAAGAGGTAAAATCCACCTTCTGCCAATCCAGACGATCCGGGAGTAGGAGAAAAAAAGATTATCGTCGTTGCAATCGCTTGAAGCGATATAACTTCCAACATACCTTTCGGTATATTCTCAAAAATGCCAAAGGATTGAACCGCGGCAAAAGCCAAAAACAGGTGACCCAAGGCTGAAAGTAGGGCAAGGAAAAAAACAGGTATGATGAATTTCCAGTTCGTTGATATCATCTTCATGCTTTGAACGTAATTTTTGAACTCTTTCTCTGCTTTTTGTCTTAAATCTGGAATTTTAGGGCTTAATTTTTTGCTGAATCTCAAAAGGCCTATCGCCCATTTTGTTATGGTCAAAAGAGAAGACCTAACTTTAGAACTCACATTTATCAAAATGAGAATCAAAATCCCGCCTATTGAAAGTCCAAAGCCAAGAAAAGAAAGCACAAACGTGATTTCATTCCTTTCAACAACCTGAAGTGCGATTAAAAAACCCATAGCCGCAGCAACAACCATCGCACTTTGTTTTATTATATATCTCAATTCCGTTATAGAAACAGAACTTCCAAAATTTATTCCATTTCTTTTAAGGTATGCTATCTGAAAAACGCTACCTCCCGTTGACGCCGGCGAAAGTTTGTTGAAAAATATCCCTATGATCGACATGTTAAAGGATTTCAAAAAAGAAAAAGGCACACGTATCAGTTTTCTGATTAAAATATAAGTTATAAAGGTATCCGTTATCCATGAAAATAAAAGGCTTAATATGCCTAAAAATCCCCATGGGTTGGCCACGAAAAAGTTTATAACTTTTCCCCATTCAATTCCACCACTGAAGTTGCTCAGAAAATAAAAAGTTATGGCCGATACTATTCCAAGCAGTAAAAGGTATATGACAATACGCTTCAAATTTTTCCCCGCCATGATACAATATATTCGTACTTGTATTTTAGAACAAAAATTCTTTTTTTCAAAGGCGGAGGAATTAAATGATAGAACCACATGGAGGAAAACTCGTCAATCTTGTCGTTAGCGATAACGATGCCAAAGAGGTTTTGCAAAATTCGGAAAAATTAAAAAAGATACCAATTCCCGATTATAAACTCAGAGACATCGAGAATATCGCAACAGGTCTTTTCAGTCCATTAACTGGGTTCATGAAAGAAAAAGATTATCTTCGCGTTATAGATAAAATGCGCTTATCAAATGGGTTGATATGGACTATACCGATCACGCTTCCAATTGACGAATCAACCTTTAAAACCCTTAAAAACGGTGAAATGATCCTCTTAACCGATTTTAACGGCAACATATATGCTTCCATTAAAGTTGAAGACAAATTTGTACGTGACAAACAAAAAGAATCTTTTGCCGTTTTCGGAACAGACGATCTCAAACACCCGGGAGTCGCAAGATTGAAGGAAGAAAGCACTTTTCTTGTAGGAGGTCAAATAAACCTTTTTAAAAGGCTCGATTACGGAAATCTTGAAAGATACAGATTCGATCCGGTTGAAACGCGTAAACTTTTCGGTGAAATGGGCTGGAAAAGCATCGTAGCCTTTCAAACGAGAAATCCCATTCACAGATCTCATGAATATTTACAAAAAGTCGCGCTTGAGATATGCGACGGATTATTTTTAAATCCGCTTGTGGGTGAGACCAAATCGGATGATCTGCCATCAGAGGTAAGAATGAAAACTTACGAAGTCATGATAGATAAATATTTTCCAAAGTCAAGAGCCGTGCTTGGCATCTTCACCGCAAATATGAATTACGCCGGTCCGCGCGAGGCCGTTTTTCACGCCATATGTAGGAAAAATTACGGATGCACGCATTTCATAGTGGGTCGGGATCACGCAGGCGTTGGAAATTATTACGGAACTTATGATGCCCAAAAAATTTTCGATCTTTTTGATCCAAAAGAAATCGGAATAACTCCTTTGAAATTCGAAAATGCTTTTTACTGTACCAAATGCGAATCCATGGCAACATCAAAAACATGCCCTCATCCTGAGGAATTTCATATTTACCTGAGTGGTACAAAGATTCGAGAGACACTTTCCAAGGGAGAAATGCTTCCAAAAGAATTCACAAGACCCGAAATTTCAAAAATTCTAATGGATTACTATGAAAAAGACAAATGATCTAAGGCTTCCAAATTTTTTGATAGTTGGTGCGGCAAAAAGCGGAACAACGTCTTTGAGTTATTATCTCAAGCAACACAGGCAGATATACATTTCGCCTGTCAAAGAACCTAAATTTTTCACGGCCCAGTTTTTGAAATTTCCTCTTAAAGGCATAGGTGATGACGTAGTCGAAAAGCACATCGTAAAAACCTTTGAGGATTACAAAAAACTTTTCAAATGGGTAACGCCGGAAAGAAAAGCGATAGGCGAGGCGAGCGTTGATAACCTCTATTACCATGAAAATGCTATAAAACAGATAAAAAAATATTTGGGAGATCCCAAAATAATAATCATATTGAGAAACCCCATCTCAAGGGCTTTTTCCGCTTACACCCATCTTGTACGAGATGACAGGGAAAAACTTTCATTTGAAGAAGGACTTCAGGCAGAGTCAGAAAGAATGAATGACAACTGGGAATTCATGTGGTTTTACAAAGACGTAGGTCTTTATCATGCACAGGTAAAAGATTATCTTGAAAATTTTTCAAATGTAAAGATATACTTAACGGATGATTTGGAAGAAAAACCACTTGAGATCGTAAAAGACATTTTCAAATTTCTTGAAGTAGACGATGATTTTGTTCCGGACGTCAGCGTAAAATACAACGTTTCTGGCGTTCCAAGACGGAAAATATACGCAAAAATTTCAAAAAATTTGAACACACTCGGTAGTTTCCTTGAAAAAAGGGTTAATTATCTTTTTCCGAAAAAAGGTATAAAGATAATAGGTTTTTTTGAAAAAGTGCGCGCAAAAGAAGTGAAAAAGCCAAAGATGAAACGCGCAACGTACGATGCGCTTGCAGATTTTTATCGTGAAGATATATTAAAAACTCAAAACATCATAGGGAGGGATCTTTCAAATTGGCTCAAGTAAAATCAGGATTTGTCTTATGGTTTACGGGTCTGTCCGGATCTGGTAAAACGACACTTTCTTTGGAAGTCGAAAAGCGTCTTAAGAACATTGGAATACCATATGTTCAAAGACTTGACGGTGATATTGTAAGGAAGGAACTCACTAAAGATCTGGGATTTTCGAAAGCAGACAGAGACGAAAACATAAGACGCGTCGGATTTGTGGCAAAACTTTTAAGCGATAATGGAATTCCAACACTTTGTGCTTTTATATCGCCTTACAAAGATGTAAGAAACGAGGTACGTCAAAAATGTTCGAATTTCATAGAGATATTCGTATATTGTCCGCTAAAAACTTTGATAGAAAGAGATCCAAAGGGACTTTACAAAAAAGCACTTGATGGTGAGATAAAAGGCTTTACTGGCATAGATGATCCTTACGAACCACCAGAAAATCCAGAAATAACGATCGATACTTCCGTTGAATCGGTAGATGATGAGGTGGGGAAAATAATTTCTTACATAACGAAAAAAGGTTTTATTGAGATGTAGTTTGCTTTAAAATTAACAAAATGATCTTAAATCTGTCTTTTTGATTAAATCTTAATTAAGATCGCGAATGTTATTTGCACTAAATTATTTCATATTTTCACGTCAAAAGAGATAAAATTGATTGATGCAAAATTGCATCTAATTTGAGGAGGTCATTCAGATGGAAAATGGGAATGGCGGAAGTCTTTTTAGTGATGCCCTGAAACAATTTGATAGGGCAGCGGATTTGATGAAATTAGACGATGGAATGCGACAGGTTCTAAAGAGTCACAAAAGGGAATTAACCGTTAACTTTCCAGTCAAGATGGACAACGGTTCAATACGAGTTTTCACTGGATACCGTTTTCAGCACAACATAGCCCGCGGGCCGGCAAAGGGTGGCATAAGGTACCATCAAAATGTTAACGCAGATGAGATAAAAACCCTTTCTTTCCTTATGACATGGAAATGTGCGATATCTGGTATTCCTTACGGCGGTGCTAAGGGAGGAGTGAAAGTAAATCCCAACGAACTTTCAGAAGGAGAACTTGAAAGACTTTCAAGAAGATTTTTCTCTGAGATAGCACCTTTCATAGGAACAGAAACAGATATACCGGCGCCTGATGTCAACACAAATGCCAAAATAATGGCATGGTACATGGATACTTATTCGATGAATATAGGAAGATCAGAACTCGGTATAGTAACAGGTAAACCTCTTGAGATTGGCGGATCTCTTGGAAGAAACGAAGCAACCGGTCGGGGAGTTGCAATTGTAACCGACGAAGCATGCAAATATTTTCTTACCGGTTCAGGTATAAGGGGTAGAACAGTGGCGATTCAGGGATTTGGAAATGTTGGTTCTTACACCGCTTTGATCATGGGCACCGAATACAACGCAAAGGTTGTCGCAATAAGCGATATAACCGGCGCATATTACAATCCTGAAGGTATAAATGTTCAAGAAGCCTTTGATTATGTAACATCACACAAGGATCTGAGTGGGTTCAACGGCGGGACGAAAATTTCAAATGATGAACTGATCGCTTTAAATGTGGATGTGCTTATTCCTGCTGCCCTTGAAAGAGCCATAACCGATAAAAACGCTGACAAAGTCCGTGCAAAAATAATCGTCGAAGCAGCCAATAATCCCACAAGTCCAGAAGCAGATGAAATACTTAGGAAAAAAGGAATAAAAGTTATACCGGACTTTTTAACAAACTCCGGTGGCGTTGTTGTTTCGTACTTCGAATGGGTTCAAGGACTTTATTCGTACTTCTGGGATCTTGAAGATGTCAGAAAAGCCCTTACGAAGATCATGAAAAATGCATTCGGCGATATCGTTAAAACGATGGAACAATACAAGACAGACATGAGAACCGGCGCGTATATACTGGCAATAAGCAAAGTTGCGACGGCAACAAAATTGCGCGGCATATACCCATAAATCAACATCATAAAATATAAAAAGGGCAATCGAAAGATTGCCCTTTTTTGGTATAATTTGGGCAAAGGAGATTTAGAATTTACAAATGTTGACATCATCACAGAAACGGCATGCAAGATTTATATCGATAATAGAAGGTTCAATGGCAACGGTATGGGGCACTTTCACAGGAGGATTTGGCGGTAATTCCTATCTTATCGGATTTTTCTTATGGCTCGGCGCTTCCCCATTTGTCATGTCCATATATTCAGCCCTTATACCACTTTCAAGCGTTGTTCAACCAATTTCTTTGCTACTCGCAAGAAAATTCACGAGCAAAAAGCGCTTTATCTTTACTTTCACCACCATTTCAAGGCCCATATTTTTCATTTTGGCGCTTACTTATCTACTGCCATCTAACTTTAAGATATGGGTGGCACTTGTTATTTTCTTCTTCATAGAAGTCCTCACTTCTGTAGTCGGATCTCCGTGGCAAGCATGGATGAGTGAATTGGTCGATCCTGAAATACGTGGCAAGTACTTCGGAATGCGCAACTTCATAACAGGACTTGTTGCCATTCCTTCACTGCTTATTGCCGGTTATCTGCTTGACGCCCTCGGAAAAGGATTTTGGGCTTTTCTTGTGTTGTTTTCGATAGGATCCGTTTTTGGAATTTTAGACTGTTATTCAACGAAACTTCAAGACGAAGACCAAAGTTCAAGAGTTCCTATGATAAACATGTCTGCCATATTTGAAGTCTTAAAAATCAAGGGCCTTTACCGTAAATACATGATCGCGATTTCTCTTTGGATTTTGACGATGAATTTGATGGGACCTTACGCAACTGTTATGATGATAAACGTATTCAAATACGATTATGCAACCCTTGGCATTTTAACGATGGTTTCCACCGTGGCAGCAGCATTTTTTCAACCTTTATGGGGAAGACTCGGAGACAAGTACGGAAATCTAAAGATGTTGAAATTAAATCTTTTCATTCAAACGCTTTTAACGCTTGGATGGATCTTTGCCGTTCCTTACATGTATTACATGATTCCATTTCAAATTGGAATAGGAATAATAGCAACTGCAGGAACAGGTTTGACATCTTTTAATTTTTTATTGGAAATTGTGCCTAATTTTGGAAAAACAGAGGCTTTTTCCGTTTACGCCAGCATGACTAATCTCGCTTCCTTCGTTGGAAATTTACTTTCTGGCTTTCTATTCGTGCTTTTCGCGTCGATCCACTTCAACCTTAATTTTTGGGTTATAGATGCTTACAGGCTTGTCTTCATAGTTTCAATACTTTCTTCCCTATGGACTCTTAGGATTGTCCTTAAAATTAAAACCAATATCAAATCGTAAAACTGCACGCTGCTTGTAACAAGCAACGTGCAGTTAAAATTTTAAACCTTGAATTCTACAAAAGCACTTTTCGGTGCACCGCATATGGGGCATTTCTCAGGTGGCACACCTTCAACTGTATGTCCACATACAGGACAGATGTAAATTTTATCTGCCGTGTAATCTTTTCCTTCTTTGGCTAACTTTTGAGCATTTTTATACATCTCTCTGTGAATTTTTTCGGCTTCCAGAGCAAAATGAGTTGTTCTTTCCGCTTCTTTTTCTCCCTGAAATTTAGCCGTGTTGTTGTAAACCGGATACATTTCTTCAACTTCGAAATTTTCTCCGTCTATGCATTGCTGGATGTTAAATGCCGGATCTCCGATCATCTTAAGGGCATTGTAATGATTTTTTGCATGGACATATTCGGCGTAAGAAATGGCTTTAAAAAGATTTGCAAGTCTTTTTAAACCCTTTTTTTCAGCCTCTTCAGCAAATATCTGGTACCTCATGTGAGCCTGCGACTCACCGGCAAAAGCAGCCTTTAAAAAATCTGTTGTCATCTGTTTCATTTTATTACCTCCTTCTCGAAAATGGTATTCGATATCAAAATAAATTATATCATAAAATCAAAAAAGCAAATAACGAGCATTTGTAACGGCACTAAGTGTTATAATTGTTAACGGAGGTTGATAACATGATAAAAAATTACGTGCTTGACACGAACGTTTTGATTCATGATCCGAATGCCATACATGCTTTTGAGGATAACAACCTTATAATCCCTTTGCCAGTCATAGAAGAGATAGATAAACTCAAAGGTAGGCCGGGCGAAATAGGAATGAGCGCAAGACAGGTGGCCCGGGAACTCGATTCGTTCAGAAAAGAGGGAAAACTCTTCAGAGGCGTGAAGATAGATGGTGGCGGAATTTTAAAAGTTGAAGTTATAGAAGATTTCAAAGAAATGCCACGCTTTCTCTCCGATAAAGTCATGGATGACTGGATACTCTTTTACACGATGCAAATAAGCAAAAGAGACGCCAGTGTAAGGACAATCTTGGTTAGCAAAGACATAAACATGAGAATAAAAGCAGATGCCATAGGACTTGAAGCACAGGACTATTTGAAGGACAAAACAGAAGAAATGGATCTCTTGAAGGGATACACACAAATAGATCAAAATTCTTCTTACGATTTCGATCCCAAAAGTTTAAATTTAAGACCAAATGAATTTGTCATTTTCAAAGATTCTAAAATTTTTAGATTTAAAAACGGGAAGATCATCCCTGCAAAGGTTGACTTCAACACCAACGTTTGGGGAATAAAACCTCTTAACATCGAACAGATCATGGCTTTAGATCTCCTGCTTGATCCCGATCTGTCATTCGTAACACTTTTGGGCATAGCGGGCACAGGCAAAACTTTGCTCTCAATAGCATCGGCGCTTTACATGATAACAGATCTTAAAATATTCAAAAAATTGACCGTTACGAGACCTGTCATCCCTATGGGTAAAGATATAGGTTTCCTTCCCGGAAGCACCGAAGAAAAAATGAAGCCATGGCTCGAGCCAATAAGAGATAATCTTGAGTTCCTTTTTGATAATGCAGGGAAATCAACGTCTAAAATAGACTCTCTTAACTTTTTGCAGGTTGAGGCGTTGAGTTACACAAGAGGCAGAACGATTCCACATCAATTCATAATAGTAGATGAAGCCCAAAATTTAACACCGCACGAAGTCAAAACCATAGTTACACGTGCAGGCATCGGAACTAAAATTGTACTTACAGGCGATATATCTCAAATAGACAGTCCTTACCTTGACGCATTTTCCAACGGCCTTTCGTACGCAACCGCACGTTTTTCAAATTATCCGATGGCCGGACATCTAACGCTTTCGATAGGTGTCAGGTCTGAACTTTCAACTTTAGCTTCTAAAATACTTTGAGGAGATGATCCTGTGATCTTTGAGCCGTTTAAAATTGGAAATTTAGAATTAAAGAACAGAATCGTAATGCCACCTATGTGTCAGTATTCTTCGGACAATGCAGGCAGTGTAAAGTCATGGCACATTTCTCATTACGTTGCAAGGGCCATAGGCGGAGTTGGACTTATAATTGTTGAGGCAACTGCCGTTGATCCAGACGGAAGAATCTCTCCCAACGATTTGGGAATTTGGGATGATTCACACGTAGAAGGTTTAAAAACGCTTGTAGAGAGAGTTCATGAAAATGGTGCGAAGGTCGCAATTCAACTCGCCCACGCCGGCAGAAAATCAAAAGCAACCGATGATCCCGTTGCTCCTTCTGCCATAAGATACAGCGAACACTACGGTCATCCTCATGAACTCACACAGGGCGAAATAAACCAGATCGTTGAAAAATTTCAAAATGCCTCAAGGCGTGCCAAGGAATCAGGATTCGATGGTATCGAAATACACGCCGCTCACGGTTATCTCCTAAATGAGTTCTTATCCCCGCTTACGAATAAAAGAACAGATAGATACGGCGGATCCATAGAAAAGAGAGCCAGAATTTTGATCGAAATCGTTTCTGCCGTGCGGGAAGTGTGGGACAAACCTTTATGGATAAGGGTATCGGCATCAGATTACGCAAAAGGCGGAAATGATGTGGATGACACGATCGATATACTTAACTTTTTGAAAGATAAAATAGACGGTGTCAACGTTAGTGGCGGTGGGCTGGTTCATGATCAATCTGTTAAAGTTTATCCGGGGTACATGATAGACAATGCCGGCAGAGTCAAAATTGGTACAAACCTTGCAGTTATAGGTGGCGGGTTGATAAACTCTTTGGAACTTTCAGAATACTCGCTTAATTCCGAAAAATGCGATCTTGTCTTTGTTGGAAGGCAACTTTTAAGGGATCCTTACTGGCCATTAAAAATCGCTCATGAGGCAGGAATCGATATGGAATGGCCTTTTCAATACGAAAGAGCGAAAGATGTTACAAAGTGAAAAATGTAATCTTAAAGATAAATTAAAAAACAAGTGTTAAAATATCATGAGATATGATGATAAAGATACGGAGGCGATCGAATTGCCACTTTACAGATACGTGTGTCCAAATTGTGGACATGAAGAAGTTTTACTTAAAAAATTTTCCGAAGCAGATGGAGTGAAATGTGAAGTTTGCGGTAGCAAGATGGTCAGACAGATGAGTAATCTCGGGGTGATCGTCTTCAAGGGAAATGGATATTACACAACGGATTTCAGAAAGAAGAGTACAGTCGAATCATCGTCGAAATGATTGAAAACCAAGTACTTTTTGTGGTATCCTATAAGTAACGGGGCGTGGCGCAGATGGCTAGCGCATCTGCATGGGGCGCAGGAGGTCGCTGGTTCAAGTCCAGTCGCCCCGACCAGTAGAAACCCATCCTTGCGGATGGGTTTGATTTTGTAACGTACGTTCATATATGGTAAAATCTTTTTCGGGAAGATTCGAAAGGAGAGGAAAGCAGTGGAGATTTCCGCAATAAAAGTTAAAGAACTTCGTGATATGACAGGGGCTGGAATGATGGATTGCAAAAATGCCCTCGTTGAAAGTGAAGGAGACATCGAAAAGGCAAAAGAGATTTTGAGAAAGAAAGGTCTTTCAAAGGCAGACAAGAAGATCGGTCGTGAGGCAAACAACGGATGGATCATCGATTACATTCACTTCAACGGTAGAGTGGGTGTGATGCTCGAGTTGAATTGCGAAACGGATTTCGTCGCTAAAACAGATGAGTTCAAAGCGCTTGGAAAAGATATTTGCAAGCACATAGCCATGCAAAATCCAAAATACGTCAGCAGAGACACCATCGATTCGTCGGTGATAGAAAAAGAAAAAGAGATCTACAGGGCACAATACGAGGGTAGCGGGAAAACAGGTCAGGCTCTTGAGAAGATAGTGGAGAACAAACTTGAAAAGTTTTATCAGGAAAACTGCCTTTTAGAGCAAAAATATTTTCTTGACGAATCAAAGACAATTACCGATATGATAAAAGAAGCAATTGCAAAACTTGGGGAAAATATTTCAGTTGGAAGGTTTGTAAGATTTGAAATAGGTCAATAAAAGGTGAGCGCATTGCTCACCTTTTTTATGTGAGGTGTCTGAGATGTACAAAAGAGTGCTTTTGAAGTTAAGTGGAGAAGTACTTTCGGGAGAAGGAAAAAAGGGTCTTGACTCGAGCATGGGAGATGTTATAGTCGACGAGATCTCCAAAGTGCTTGAAATGCAGATAAAAATCGGCATCGTCATAGGAGCGGGGAATCTTTTCAGGGGCGAAGAACTGTCTTACGTTGGATCCATAAACGCAGATCAGATAGGAATGTTAGGTACCGTAATAAACTCATTGTACCTCTTCTCGGCTTTGAAAAAGCATGGCATAGATTCGGTCGTGCTTTCAAAAATAACGAATCTTCCATCCATTGAAAATCTTACATATGATGCGGTTGAAAGGGCTTTCAGAGAAAATAAAGTTGTCATATTCGCTGGAGGTACGTCAAATCCGCTTTTCACGACGGATACCGCAGCGGCTTTAAGGGCAGCGGAAATGAACGCGGAAGTGCTTATAAAAGGTACAAAGGTCGATGGCGTTTATTCAAGAGATCCCAAAAAATACAAAGATGCAAAAAAATTCGAAAAAATCACTTTTGAAGAGGCAATACGGTTAAATCTCACCGTGATGGACACCTCTGCGTTTGCCCTTTGTAAATCTCATTCAATTCCCATAATAGTGATGAATTTTTTCGAAAAAGGAAATTTCTTGAAATTGCTCAACGGCGAAAATATAGGTACGATTATCTTTGATGGAAATACGCATTGAAAACAAATTATGCTCAACACATTTCAAAAACTGAATGTCTATTTCATAGCGGAGAGCATCCTGCCCTCCGCCTTATCCACTCGTTACCATTTTTTGGCTATATGTTTTTAAGAGGCTTAATTTTGGTATAATTCTAAAGAAATCAAATTTTTGAAAGGAGAGTATCGATATGACACTTAATCCTTTGATCAATCAAGCCAAGGAAAAAATGGAAAAATCAATTGCTTCGATCAAGACGGAACTGACACACATAAGAACTGGAAGGGCTTCTCCATCACTTTTAGATGAGATCAGAATGGATTATTACGGAACACCCACGCCCATTTCACAAGTTGCGTCGATAAACGTCTCCGAAGCAAGGACACTCACCGTTAAACCATGGGATAGAACACTTTTATCCATGATAGAAAAAGCCATTTTAGCATCAAATCTTGGAATAACGCCAATCAACGACGGTACAGTCATAAGACTTAATTTTCCGTCTCCAACCACAGAGCAAAGAAAAAATCTCGTTAAAAAGTCAAAAGAGATAATTGAAAACGGGAAAATAGCCGTTAGAAACATAAGAAGAGAGATAATGAAGGTCGTAAAAGAAGAAAAAGAAGGCGGAAAGATCACCGAAGACGATGAAAAATCTCTTGAAGAAGAACTTCAAAAGATAACAGATGAATACGTTAAAAAACTCGATGGCATTTTTGCCGAGAAAGAAAAGGAGATAATGGAATTTTGAAGCCGGTTCATGTGGCCGTCATAATGGATGGAAACGGAAGATGGGCTCTCAACAAAAATCTGCCAAGGTACGATGGCCATTGGAAAGGCGCTGAAGTTGCCGAGGATATCATAGAGTGGTGCAACGATAGGGAAATAAAATATTTAACTCTTTTCTCTTTTTCAACTGAAAACTGGAAAAGGCCTCAGGCTGAAATCAACATGATATTTCACATACTTGCCAAATATTTAAGCGATAGACTTAACAAAGTGATCGAGAAAAATGCCCGTCTTCATTTCATAGGAGATCTCGATGCGTTGAATCCTGAAACACGTCTTATATGTTTGAACTCGGAACAAAGTACATCCAAATGCACGGGCATGGTTATAAATCTTGCCGTCAATTACAGTGGAAGAAGCGAAATTTTGAAGGCTGCTCAGGAATGGAACGGTAAGGATGAATTCGAGTCCCACCTCTATACCGCTGGGCAACCCGATCCTGATTTTCTTATAAGGACAGGCGGAGAAAAAAGAATAAGCAATTTCATGCTTTGGCAAATGGCTTACACAGAACTTTACTTCACCGACGTTTTATGGCCGGATTTTTCTGAAAGTGATTTAGATCTTGCACTTGAAGATTTTTCCAAAAGGGAAAGAAGATTCGGGGGGATAGGATGAAAAGAGAGACAAAGATACGCCTTATAACCTCCGCAGTTGCAATACCACTGGGGATTTTGTGCTTTTTCAATTTCTGGAGTACGGTTGGTCTTTCTGCAACGGCGGTTGGTCTCGCTGGATACAATTACATTCAAATAACGCTCAGCGGATCGAGAAAATTTCACAGGTATTTTTACATAATAGCCATACCGGCACTTAACGTAGTTTTTGGCTTTCTTGTTCATATGCCTGCGATGATAGTCTTATCTTACTCTCTCGTCATGAGTGTAGGATTTTTTCTTGCCATTGCTTTTAACGATCCAAATGAAACGATAGAAAAAAACATCGTTTATGGTTCTTTGGGATTATGGTATTTGTCTTTCAATCTTGCCTTTTTCATTCTCATATACGCTCAGTTCGATGCCGTGTACTCTTTAAGTGCTCTCGGTTCAGCCTTTGTTTTTGACTCTGCCGCTTACTTTGTAGGATCGAGATGGGGAAAGCATAAATTCATAAAGAGGATAAGTGCCGGGAAATCAATTGAAGGAGTTATAGGAGGCTTTGTCTTTCTTATAATCTTCTTTTTAATTTACGATTCCGTTCTTTATCCTTTTTTTGGCTGGCGTCATTTCAGTTGGATAGCAATAATAATTCTTTCAGCGGTTTTTTCCTTTTTCGACACCGTTGGAGATATAACGCAATCGGTTTTTAAGAGAAATCGCCAGATAAAAAACGCCGGAAACATTCTTCCCGGTCATGGCGGATTTTGGGACAGGATAGATGGCCTTTTGATTTCCGTTCCGATGTACTACATTACCTTCGTCATTTTGAGTTATTTTCATTTACTTAAAGCATGATAAAAAAATACTCTTACTTTGCCTTCTTCACATTTGGATTCTTCGCCATGATCCTTCCAAGTGCGCTTCCAATTGCCATGAAAGAGTTCAGAATGGATTACTCTCAAAGCGGCTACATCATGATAATAGGTACAGCGGGTTACATAGCAGGTTCTTTGATATGTGCTTTATTCGCACATAAAATAGGATTGAAAATGATTGCCGTACTGGGTGCTTTTTTCTCTGCCGTTGGATTGTTTTATTTCTTTTTCGTCAGAGATTTTATCAATCTTTCTTTCGCAAATTTCATCGCAAACATAGGAATGGGATTCATAGAAATAGGAATAGGATCCTTAATAGGTTCATTGAAAGAAGAAAATGTTTCTGGCACTCTAAACAGGGTTAACGCACTTTTTGCATTTGGCGCTTTCATGAGCCCTTTCATCGTCTCCTTTATCGTCAATTACAAGATGAACTGGCAGATCGCTTATCTCATAGGCACCTTTTTTGCGATCCTGTCGCTTGCGATATCTTTGAAAATCAAAGAAGTTAAAAGTGAAAAATCAACCGATGAATTGAAAATCAACGCTTTTAATCCTTTTTTCATCCTCATATACATCATGATAGGCATATACGTTGGATATGAAGCAACGTATTCATCATGGGTCACAACATTCTTAACCAATTTCAGACACATCGATGTGGCTTTAGCCGCTCTTTCTTCCTCCGCTTTTTGGATAGGCATGTTTTTGGGAAGGCTTTTTGCAAGTTACATAAGGGTGAAGGCGACGGTATGGCTTATTTTCATAGTTGCCTCTTCTCTGATTTCCGTTATCTTCTCGGTGGTCTTCGCAAATTATTACATCGCGATGATCTTTGTACTTTTGAGCGGATTGTTTTTTGCAAGCACCTACCCAACTATTCAATTGATGCTGATAGAAAAGGCCGGGGGAAATATAGGGAATTTGATGGGTGTATTTGTCTTCTTCGTTGGCATCGGCGCAACACTTGCACAATGGATGGTAAGCGCCGCTTCAAATTTGTGGGGCATACTCGTGGGATTCAGTTTAATACCCTTTATGATATTTGCAGAATTGGCACTTTCGATACATATGAAGACAAAAGTTGTGAAAAGTGACGGGTAACGCGTAATCGGTAAAACAGCTCGTAGCGGGTAGCACGTAGAAAGGCAAACTGGCGGCGGAGAGCAGGATACCGCGAGGTGGCCTCCGCAGCAACGCGAGGACCAGACATCGAGATGGTGCCTGCCGGAGCCGACGCACAAAAACAGCGCATGGCAAATAACGTATAAAAAAAAGATTAGACAACGAAATTTTTACTGTCCGATTCTCACGATCAAAATTGATTGCATTCCTTTGAAAATGAGATATCGATCTGTTAAGCCAACTTTTACATATTTCTCGTTTATTCTCGAAAAAAATTGTTGAAATTTTCTTGGTGCGATAGGAATTCTCACCGCTCTGCCCCATTGAATGGGATATGTGTATTCATACGCCGATACCTGAGAAAGCACAACGAATTTCATCGTCTCAGAGAGATCAAGATATCCTCTTCCACCATTCCTTCTTTGAAATCTTGACGAAAGCGTGGCGCCTTCCTTTAAAGCCTTTACAGGAATTTCAAAATCCACACCGTCAAAGTTCATGATCTCTTCTATTCTTCCTGTATCTTCAAGTGAATTAGAACAGATATTCAAAGTACCATCCGAAAATTTCATTTCAATCGTTTTTGAATATCCAAACTTTATCTTATCTTCTCTTATGGAATCAAGTGTTTTGACGAGATGCCTGACACTTTCATATGGAATTTCGATTGCAAAGTCGGTACCGTGAAAGTTCATGAAAGCTAAGCCTGTGTGACCATAATCTTCGCATGCCGAAAAAAATCTGCCGTTTTGAGACCCGACGAAGATCATTTGTCCTTCCCTCGATATTATGCTTCCAATATCAAGCGTCCTTTTCAATTGCATGGTATCAACGATCTGATCTGTTTCGACTTCATCTTTTTTTCTGGGGTTTTGGACAAAAGGATGGAGAATGGATATGATCTCAGTACCTTTTGAAATCTGAAAAGTCGATCCGAATTCCATGACCACATCTTCGTTTTTTTCTCTCAAAAGTAATTTAAGATCATCTAAAAGTACCGCGTAGAATCCATCAAAAGATGCTATCTCCCCGAGTACAAGATCAACCGACAGGCATCCATCCGTTCCGTAAGCCATAAGATTTCCGGCACTTGCGTAAAAATAAACCCTTCTTGTTGACGGTTCGATGGTTCCGGTTACTCTGTCGAAGATCCTTACAAATCTTGCAAACTTATGATGATCTATCTTTATCTTTGACATATTTTCGATCCCTTAAACCTATCGGAATGACCACAAGACCTATGAGAATAGACAAAGGAATTGAACCAAAACGCTCGTACATCAAAAGGGCAACGGTTGCTCCAACAAAAAGCCATGAAAGTATCGAAAAAAAGATTTTGAAAAACATATCCGATAGCACAAAGAAAACAGCGGCAGAACTTAAAATGTAGACGAATTGCGGCACCAACGGAACGGTATCTTTTGACCACAAAAGAATCGTTACAAGATAAAGGAATATCAACGTTATCTGTGAGATTTTGAAATGTCTCTTTTTGTGAAGCACAAAGGTTACAATTGCAGCGCCCGCGAAAAATGCATAAGCAGACCATTCGACATGAAGGACGAAGGCTATGAAATAAAAAAACGCACCGGTCAGAATTCCAAAGAAGATCACACGCTAAACCTCACGTTCACTATATCACCATCTTCAACTATCGAGTCTTTTCCTTCTAACTTCATAAGGCCATTCGCTTTTATCTCTTTCATCGAACCAAGACGCTTGAGATCTTCGAATTTGACAACTTCAGCCCTTATAAATCCTCTTTCCAGATCCGTGTGTATTTTCCCTGCTGCCTCTTTAAAGGTCAAACCGCGCTTTATAGTCCACGCTTTAGTTTCGTCTTCTCCAGCCGTGAAAAAGGAAATGAGGCCGAGGCTTGAGTAAAGTACCTTTGAAAGTCTTTGAATACCGCTTTCTGTGAGACCGAGATCTTTTAAGAATTCAACTCTTTCAGATTCTTCAAGATCGTTTATCTCCATTTCCATTTTTCCACATACTTCCATCATTGAAAAGCCATTTTCTTCCGCTACCTTTTTTACGCCCTCTTTGCCTTTGTAATCGTGAGATCTAAAAGCATTCTCGTCCAGATTCACGACGATCACAGACTCAAGTAACGTAAAAAATGAAAAAGAGTTCAGGATTTTTTTCTCATCATCGCTTAAATCCGCAAGTTTGACGAACTTTCCATCGTTTAAAATGATCAGGCACTTTTCAAGCGCTTTAAGTTGAGTTTCTTCAACCGTTGATAACTTACGCTTTGCGTTTTTCAATTTTTCAACGTTGGACTCGGCGATTTCAAGGTCTCTGACAAGCAATTCATCTCGAAGATATTGGACTTCTTTAGAAGCGTCATCGAAATACTTTGGAACGGATTCATCTTCAAAAGCACGAATTATCCACAAAATAGCGTCGACATTTTGAATTTTCATGAGGATCTGGTTTTTGTCTTTCCTCGAGAGTTCCGGCGATAGCCCAGGCAAATCGACAAGTTCTATCGTCGCGTAAGTCGTTTTTTTGGGGTTAAACATCTTCGAAAGAAAATCGACCCTTTCGTCACGAACTTTTGCAACGCCAATTTCATCGTTCACATCTGTTCCAACTAACAATTTGAAAACAGTTGTCTTTCCGGAAAATGGTGCACCGTATATTCCAACTTTCAATTGAATTCACTCACCTTTCTTCTTTTAAATGTAAACGGTAAAGAGTGACGCATAACGCGTAATCAGTAAAACAACGAACTCCGGCTTCACGCTTCCCACCTCCGTCTGTCATTCCAGTCGAAGAACTGTACTAAACCAGTTTTAAATTTCGAATCATCGCTGTGGCAGGTGTCCCACTCGATGTCTGTCCTCGCTCCGCTGCGAAGGCCATCTCGAGGGCATCCTGCCCTTCGCTTAAATTAAATGAACATTCGACTTTTAAAGTTATTTAAGTATGGAATCGCCTTTTGCCTTTGGCTGCTTACTCGTTACTGATCACGTGTCACTGTTTTTTCTACGCGCTACCGGCTACGAGCCACATGCTGTTTTACTGACTACCGATTACGCGTCACTGCTTTTGCTGTATATTTCAAAATAATTTCCTTTTTCATTTTTTTGAGGTATATCGATAATTTTTATCGTAAATGTTTCATCTCTCATATGAATCGTCAGAATATCTCCTATTTTAACCTCGTAAGATGGCTTGAGAACCCTTCCGTCCTTAGAGACTCCACCGAGATCTATCAAATCCTGAGAAACAGTTCTTCTTTTTACTATACCGGAAACCTTTAAAAACTTGTCAAGTCTCATCTTTACCCCCAAATATCATCATTTGCAATTATAACATATCGCCGGTGGATATATTTTTGCAAAATGTGGTATGATCGTCTTAGCGAGTATCAAAGAGAAGTTTCTCAGATCAAAAATCTCCATAGCGGAGGCTTAACCCTTTATAATCTTTAAAACCATGTAAAATCCAAAAAATCAATTTTGAAAGGGGGTAAGTCTCATGAAAGGAAAAATATTCAGACTCGCTATCGTTGCCGGCGGACTTCTTAGTTTAGTCCTTGCCGCCGTCGGAAGTTCAAGGTGGATGTAAATTTCCTGAAGAGGTGAAATCGTGTCTTTATCGTTGAAGTTTTACATAGCAATTATCACGATTATTTCAGGGGCGCTTATTTGCGCCCTCCTCTTCTTTCACGAGACTGTCGATCCATGGTGGATCCTTATAATATGGGCATTAAGCGGGTGGGTCGCGGATTCCTATCCAGTTGAGGTCAGAAAGATAAATGGAAACAGATGGATGATAGGATTAAGCATGACCTTTAATCTTTCCGCCGCCGTGATTTTTTCTCCGATAAGTGCGATGTTTATATCAATGTTCGCCGGACTACCTCCTTTAGAAAATGCTAACGCTAAATGGTATAAATCCATTTTCAACGTTGCGCAAATTTCGATAGCAACCTTTGCCGCCGCTTATGTATACAGATTATTTCCGGTTAATTCGGAAATCGTGAAGATTTTTGCCATACTAATAGCAATAGGCGTTTATGCCATAATAAACAACACGTTTGTAGCAGGTGCCGTGAGTTTGGCGACAAAAAAGCGATTCGGCGGCATTTTAAAGGATGTCTTGATAGATTTCTTTGGATTGAGTATCTTCATTTCTCTGGCAATTTCATATCTGGCGATATATCTATACCCTTACGTTCATTTTTACGTCATCTTCATCATATTGGGGCCTTTGCTTGCGATAAGATTTGTCATAAACCTTTACAGAAAATTTCTCAACACAAAGTTGGAAGCCATGTACGCGCTCACAAAGGCGCTCGAGGAAAAAGACCCTTACACGGCAGGCCACGGTGAGCGTGTTAGTTTGTACTGCGAGGTTATAGCCGAGAAGATAGGCATATACGGAAAGCGTCTCGATGATTTGAAGATTGCCGCCCAGTTGCATGATATAGGTAAGATCGGCGTCAGAGATATCGTCCTGAACAAACCCGCAAGACTAACAGACACCGAATATGACGAGATAAAGCGACATCCCGTTGATGGGGCAAGGATAATTTCTGAAATACCATCTCTTGAAAGAATTGTGCCATGGGTAAGGTATCACCACGAAAGATGGAATGGCACAGGTTATCCGGACGGTAAAAAAGGAAAGGACATACCTTTGGAGGCGAGGATAATAGGTATCTGCGATGTTTACGATGCGCTTACGACGAAAAGGTCTTATCGAGACGAATTCACGCACGATGAGGCTGTAAAAATGATCGTATCAGGAAGCGGGAAGGACTTCGATCCCGAACTTGTCACGGCTTTGATAGAATCCAAAGACAGGTTTAACGAGATAAGGGTTGCAAAAGCACCTTTGTACATGAGTGAAAAATGATATACATCTACGTTGTTGTTTTAGGTATCATCGCTGCTTTGATCTTCAAAAGAAATGTATGGAATCCTCTCAACGCAGAATTCAAATGGTTTTATCTTGTGTTTGTGCCCTTTATCCTTGAGTTGATCGCTGTTTTTGGAAATTTCGGAGATATCGCCAATTATCTTACATCGATTGCTTACATACTTTTGATAATCTTTTGCGTTGTAAACTGGCGCATAAAAGGTTTTCCTTTCATAACGATAGGAGCGGCATCAAACACAACGGTGATTCTTTTGAACGGCGGAAGAATGCCACTTTCAAAAACAACACTCGTGCTTGCCGGCCTTCCGGCAGATACGATGGATCCGAAACATGTTTTGATGACTTCATCGACGATTTTACCTTTTATGGGAGATGTGATTCCAATAAATTTTCTGGGTCTACATTACGCTTGCAGCATCGGAGATCTTTTTGTTTACACGGGACTTTTTCTTTTGATATATCTTAACACCAAAAAAAGAGGTGCTGAAATTGGCAAGACCTAAAAAATACAGAATGGTTGAATATGTTTTGAAATCCTCTGAATTTTCTCCCGATCAACCAACGGGAGAGGTTGAAATTTCGATGGATGAACTTGAGGCTATGCGCCTTGCCGACATCGAGGGAATGTATCAGGCTGATGCCGCTGAACTCATGGGTATATCAAGGCAGACCTTTGGCAGAATCGTAGATTCAGTGCACGCAAAGGTCGCAGATGCTATAATAAATTCTAAAAAAATAAAGACAGGCAACATGGGAAGATGCAGAGTTGTGAAGTTGATGAAATGCGATAGTTGCGGAAAAACATTCAGAACTCCCGTTGATTATACCGGTCACGAATGTCCTTATTGCCACAAAGAGCATATTCACGAAATAGAATGAAAAAACGGCAGGTGGCTCGTAGCGGGTAGCGCGTAGAAAAAATAGTGACACGTGATCAGTAACGAGTAAGCAGCCAAAGGCAAAAGGCGATTCCAGTTCTTCGACTGGAATGACGGACAGAGGCGGAAAGCAGGATGCCTTTCTTATGTGCTACGAGCCACACGCTACCTGCCATTAGAGGCACCTTCTAAATAAACTTTCGGCTTGTGAATTAAGTATAGTATAATATTATATGAGTTAAGCAAAAAATGCCGACTTGAATTAAGAGGTGAAAGATTTGTCAAAAACTTTTTACGTAACAACGCCGATATATTACGTGAATTCCGATCCGCACATCGGATCTGCTTACACGACGATCGTTGCTGATGTTGTTGCGCGTTACAAACGCATGATGGGTTATGATACTTTTTTTCTTACCGGTACAGACGAGCACGGTCAAAAAATACTTAGGGCTGCCAAAGAAAAGGGATTGGATCCACAGAATTTCGTCGATGATCTGGCAACCAAATTCGTCAAATTGTGGAAAGAACTTGACATATCAAACGATCTTTTCATAAGAACGACAGATGATTATCACGTCAAAACCGTTCAATCGCTTTTCCAAAAAATTTACGACAACAAAGACATATACCTTGGAAAATACGAAGGATGGTATTGCGTTCACGATGAAACTTTCTGGACTGAAAAGGATATAGGTCCTGATAAATTATGTCCCGTTTGCCACAGACCTTTAGAGCACGTTGAGGAAGAAAATTACTTTTTTAAACTTTCGAAATATACCAAGCCTCTGCTTGAATATTTCAAAGCACATCCTGATTTCGTTGAACCTGATTTCAGAAGAAACGAGATGATCAGAATTCTTGAAGGAGGTCTTGATGACATAAGCGTATCGAGAACCTCTTTCAACTGGGGTATACCTTTGCCGTTTGATTCAAAGCATGTCATTTACGTATGGTTCGATGCTTTGATAAATTACATTTCCGCAATAGGATATGGAAGAGACGATAAGATGTTCAACAAATACTGGCCTGCCGATGTGCATTTCGTTGGGAAAGAGATAAATCGTTTCCATTCTTTGATATGGCCGGCCATGCTCATGAGCGCAGGATTGCCTTTGCCCAAAAAGATCTTTGCCCATGGATGGCTTACCGTCAACGGAGAGAAAATTTCAAAATCAAAGGGTAACGCTGTCGATCCGAGGATACTTGTCAACGCTTACGGATTGGATGCCGTAAAATATTATCTTCTGAGAGATATATCTTTTGGCAATGATGGGGACTTTTCCGAAGATAATCTCATCGTCAGGATAAACGCAGATCTTGCCAACGATCTTGGAAACCTTGTTCACAGGACACTTTCAATGGTAAACCAGAACTTTTCCGAACTGCCTTCTCCAAAAGTTCAAAGTGCAGTTGATGAAGATTTAAAAACTTTACTTTTAAAAACCATAGATGATTATTTTAAATACATGGAAAAATTCAAATTCACCGAATCTTTAACGCAGATATGGGATTTGATTAAATTTTCAAACAAATATGTGGATCTTACGGAGCCATGGTTACTTGCAAAAGATCCATCCAAGCATGAAAGGCTCGGGACGGTACTTTACAACCTTGTCGATGTTATCAGAAATGTATCTATAATGCTTTCCCCGATAATGGTAAAAACGGCACAAAATCTTTCAAACAAGATAAATCAAAAGATAGACGTCAATCTTTTAGGATGGCACAAAACCATTTCTGGGGTGAAAATAGAAGTTGGAGATCCTCTATTTCCGAGGATAGACACGACGATATGGAAAAAGGTGATAAAAATGGTGGAAACAAATGAACAGGTCTCTGACAAGAAGCCGGAGATAACGATAGAAGATTTCGCAAAACTTGATCTAAGAGTTGCTAAAATAAAACAGGCCGAAAGGGTTCCAAAATCCGATAAACTCGTCAAATTGTTGCTTGACATAGCGGGCGAAGAAAGACAAATAGTCGCCGGAATAGGCGCTGTTTATACGCCTGAATCTTTGATCGGCAGAGAGATCATCGTCATTTACAACCTCAAGCCTGCCAAGTTAATGGGAGTAGATTCAAACGGAATGCTTTTGGCCGCCAAAGACGGCGGAAAATTGAGAATTCTTACGGTTGACGGTTTTGTCGAAACCGGCGCCAAAATCTCTTGAGGTGTTTATGATGGAGGAGATAAAAAGATCTATTTCGGAAGAACTCGTTGAATCTTACATGAATTACTCGATGAGTGTCATAATCGGAAGGGCAATTCCGGATGTAAGAGATGGGCTTAAACCCGTTCAACGCAGAATACTCTTTTCGATGAAAGAACTCAACCTCAAAAATAGCGGGCCGACGAAAAAGAGCGCGAGGATTGTCGGAGAGGTCATGGGTAAATATCATCCGCACGGAGATATGGCGATATACGATGCGATCGTTAGACTTGCCCAGGATTTCACGATGAGATATCCACTTGTTCAAGGACAGGGTAACTTTGGGTCGATAGACAGAGATCCGGCGGCGGCTTCGAGGTACACGGAGGCAAAGTTATCGAAATTGGCCGAAGAGATGTTAGAAGATATAGACGAAAATACGGTCGATATGGTTCCGAATTTCGATGAAACGCTCAACGAACCTGTTGTGTTGCCGTCCAAAATACCGCAGTTGTTACTCAACGGTGCATCAGGTATAGCCGTGGGTATGGCGACATCCATTCCTCCGCACAATATAGGTGAACTTGCCGATCTTATAGTGAAGTTCATAGACGATCCGCAGATGGACGATGAAAAGGTTGCCGGACTTTTAAAAGGGCCGGATTTCCCAACCGGCGGCATCATCATGGACTCAGAATCTATAAAAAATATATATCTGACCGGCCGTGGAAGTCTTATCGTAAGATCGAGAACGAGCATAGAAGAAATCAAAAACAGAAACAGAATAGTCGTTACCGAAATACCTTACGGTGTTTCAAAGGCAACCTTAATAGAGGAGATAGCCGATTACGCTAAAAATGCCAAAGAAACCTTAATTTCGGATATTCGAGATGAATCAGACAAAGACGGTCTTAGAATCGTGATCGAAGTTTCAAGAAATGCCGATCCCAATATAGTCCTGAACAGGCTTTTAAAGCATACATCCCTTGAGACGCATTTTGCAGTTCACATGCTTGTCATAGACCATGGCAAGCCCAAACTCATGAATTTAAAGCAAATCATAAAAGCCTTTGTGGATCACAGGTATGAAGTCGTAAAAAGAAGAAGCCAATTCGAATTTGAAAGATTTTCGAAAAGGGCGCATGTCGTCGAAGGATTGATAAAAGCATCGATGGCAATAGGTACGGTTGTCGATATAGTTAAAAATGCCAAAGATCTGGGAGATGCCATCGATGGTCTTATGAAAGTTCTGGGAGTTTCAAAAGAACAGGCCGATGCCATAATGGACATGAAACTTCAGAGGTTGACGACTCTTGAGCACCAAAAGTTAGATGAAGAATACAGAACGCTCACGCAGGATATGTCAAAGTTAAGAGAACTTTTGGGTGCGGACGAAAAGATCATGGAAGAGATAAAAAAAGAGACACTATACATAAAAGAGAAGTATGGCGATAAAAGAAGAAGCGAGATAGCCCAAAACACCGAAAGCATAAACATAGAAGATCTTATAACGGATGACGATATGGTTGTAACTATAACACGGAACGGATATGTTTCTTCGACAAAACTCGAAAATTACAAGATGCAGAACAGAGGCGGAAAAGGCAACATCTCGATGCGCACGAGAGAAGATGATTACATCGAGCATGCCTTTGTGACAACGCGCCTGAGTTATACAGGGTTCATAACAAATCTTGGAAAGTTCTACTTCATGAAAAATTACAACTTTCAGGAAAGCGAAAAAGGCACAAAGGGTAAACTTATATTGAATTATTTCAACCTTTCGCCAAACGAAAAGGTGAAATCGATTATCTCGATAGGTCACAACCTTGACTCTTCAAAAGACCTTTGGATAGCCACTAAAAAAGGGAAGATAAAAAGAATGTCCCTTGGCAATTTCTCATTCAGATTCAACGGTGTCAATGCACTTAAACTCGAGGATGAAGATGAAGTCGTCGATACGGCCCTGACAGATACAAAAGATAAAAACATCATAGTGCTTTCAACGATGAAGGGTTTTGTGTCTTCCTTCAAAGACGAAGATGTAAGACAAATGGGAAAAAATGCCATGGGAATAAAAGGCATAAAACTTCAATCTGGTGATGAAGTTGTTTCCATGATAGTGGTTAAAGAAAGTGAAATTGAAGACATTCAACTGCTTACCATAAGCGAAAAAGGCCTTGGTAAGAGAAGTCGTTTTTCCGATTACGCCGTGCACAGACGTGGAGCGCGTGGGCTTAGAAATCTTAAACTTACCGGAAAGAACGGATTTGTCGTCGGAACCGTGAAAGTTGTGGAATCGGACGAAATAATAGCCGTTACGGCGAGCGGAAAAGCGATAAGATTTAAAGTCTCGGATCTTTCCATAACAAGTAGAAATACACAGGGATTCAGATGCATCGATGTAGACGAAGATGACAAAGTCGTTACCTTTGCGCCGCTGAGAGGGATCGATTCTTGAAAGTCGTTTGTGCCATAGCATACGATGGAACGAATTTTCATGGTTCTCAATTTCACCCTGTCGTAAGAACAGTTCAGGGAGAATTTAACATAGCGCTTGAAAAAATTCTAAAACAGCCTTTGAGAACGGATCTCGCTGGCAGAACAGATGCCGGAGTACACGCAAATTACCAGGTTTGTTCGTTTGATCTTACAAACAAAAGGATGAACGAAAAGAATTTCAAGGAAGCGTTTAATTCTTTACTGCCCGATGATATGCGCGTTATGAAAGTGTGGTTTGAAGATGATTCCTTCAATCCGAGAAGCAATGCGACAAAAAGGATTTACCACTACTTCATATACAACGCTAAAGAAAGAAATGTGTTTTTAAGGGACCGTGTATGGTGGTTCCCGTACCATTTGGATGTCGAGAAAATGAGAGAAGGAGCCAGATACTTTGAAGGTACACACGATTTTACCTCGTTTGCGTCTATAGACAAAGATGACGATCGAACTCCGGTAAGAACTATCTACAGGGTAAGAGTGCTGACATATTCAAAATACATGCTTGTAAGGTTTGAAGGTAAATCTTTCTTGCGCAGGATGGTGAGGAATATGGTTGGTACACTTGTCAAAGTCGGAACAGGCGATTGGAATCCGGAAAAAATCCAGGAATTGTTGGAAATAAAGGATAGAACGAAGGCCGGCGCAACAGCCCCCTCTCAGGGTCTTTACCTTTATCGCGTTTTCTTTGAACAAAAACAGAATAGGGTTGTCTATGAAGAAGAGAGTAGATGAAGTGCTCGTTTCACGTGGCCTTTTCTCTTCTCGCAGCAGGGCAAGAGACGAAGTACTTTTTGGAAGGATAAAGGTAAATGGTAAAATGGTATCGAAGGCAGGAAAATTGATAGAAGAAACTTCAAATATAGAGGTAGACGGCAAGACTTATGTTTCGCGCGGCGCTTACAAACTTTTGAAAGGTCTCGATGAATTTAAAATAGATCTGAAAGGCAAAGTGTGTTGCGATCTCGGATCTTCAACAGGTGGTTTTACGCAGGTTATGATCGAAAGAGGGGCGATACGCGTGTACGCCATCGATGTCGGGTCGGGAGAATTGAAAATAAAAGATCCAAGAATTGTGCTTATGGAAAAGACCAACGCGAGGTTTTTGAAAAGACGTGATTTTGAAATTCCGATAGATTTCGTATCGTGCGATCTTTCTTTTATATCTTTAAAACACATATTGCCGGTCATAAAGGAAATTTTGGGTGAGGACGGAATTTCCGTCTGTCTTGTGAAACCTCAATTTGAAACCGGTGCGAGAGTAAAAAACGGAATCGTAAGATCAAAGCACACTCACGTTGAGATTTTGGAAGAGGTGTTGAATTTCGCTCAAAGTGAAGGATTCAAAGTTGGGGGGTTGACCTTTTCGCCCATAAAGGGAGGAAGTGGAAACATAGAGTTTTTGATGGAATTGAACAAAAATTTTGCCGGTTCTTTTGACGTTGAGCGCGTCGTGGATTCGGCATGGATTGAACTGGAGGGATGAGATGTCTATTGTTGATAAAATATTCGATCCTAACAAAAGGTTTTTGAAGAGAGCCGAAAGGATCGTTGAAGAGATAAATAAATTTGAAGAAAAGATGAAATCCCTTGTGGATTCGGATTTTCCCGCTAAAACGGCCGAATTAAAAGATAGACTCGAAAAGGGAGAAACTTTGGATGACCTTTTGCCTGAAGCCTTTGCGCTTGCAAGAGAAGCATCCAAACGTGCACTTGGAATGAGGCCTTTCGATGTCCAGTTGATGGGGGCACTGGCACTTCATGAAGGCATGGTGGCTGAAATGAAGACCGGTGAAGGAAAGACCTTGGTTGCCGTTATGGCCGTCTATCTTAACTCTTTGGAAGGTAAAGGCGTGCACGTTGTAACCGTCAACGATTATCTTGCGAAAAGAGATGCCAATTGGATGGGACCCGCTTACGCACTTTTAGGCTTGAAAGTTGGGTTTCTGCAATCGGAAATGAATCAGGATGAAAGGAGAGCCGCTTACAACTGCGATATAACTTACGGGACTAACACGGAAATGGGATTTGACTATCTCAGAGACAATCTTGCCTATCTGCCGGAGCAAAGAGTTCAAAGAGGTCACAATTACGCCATTGTCGATGAAGTCGACAGCATCTTAATAGATGAGGCAAGAACTCCTTTGATAATCTCGGGACCGGCGGAAAACTCTTCGAGACTTTACAAACAATTCGCATCGCTTGCAAAAAAACTTAAAAGAGAAGAAGATTTCAAAATTGACGAAAAACAAAAGACGATCTCTTTGACCGAGGAAGGAATAAAGAAAACTGAATCGATGCTCGGCGTTGACAATCTTTACGATCCGGCAAACGTAGAATACAACTTTCACATGCTTAACGCTTTGAGAGCCTTACATCTATACAAAAAAGATGTTGATTACATCGTCAGAGGAAATGAGGTCGTCATAGTCGATGAATTCACCGGAAGAATTTTGGAAGGAAGAAGATACAACGAAGGACTTCATCAGGCCATCGAGGCAAAAGAAAATGTTCAGGTAAAAGAAGAGTCGATCACTTACGCGACTATAACACTTCAAAATTACTTTCTCATGTACAACAAAATTGCTGGTATGACCGGAACCGCTTACACCGAACGAGAAGAATTCGATCAGATATACAGGATGAAAGTTGTCATGATACCGACAAACAAACCCATGATAAGAAAAGACATGAACGATCTCATATACAGAACCGAAGTTGAAAAATATAACGCCATCGTTGAAGAAGTGGCGAGAAGGCATGAAAAAGGTCAACCTGTCCTTATAGGCACGACGTCGATAGAAAAGAACGAAAAACTCAGCGCTTTGCTGAAACGCAAAGGTATACCTCATGAAATTTTAAACGCCAAGAATCATGAAAAAGAGGCCGAAATAATAGCCAAAGCCGGAGAAAAAAATGCCGTCACCGTTGCAACAAACATGGCAGGTCGAGGCGTTGACATAAAACTTGGCGAAGGAGTTGTACAACTGGGCGGTCTTTTCGTGCTTGGCACCGAAAGGCATGAAGCAAGACGTATAGACAACCAGTTAAGAGGCAGATCAGGCCGCCAGGGAGATCCGGGAGAATCAAGATTTTACCTTTCGACTGAAGATAATTTGCTTAGAATTTTCGGCGGTGACAGGATGAAATCTCTCATGAACACCCTGAAAATTGCCGAAGGAGAGCCTATCGAACATTCGATGCTTTCCACTTTGATAGAACAGGCTCAAAAAAAGGTTGAAGGTATTCATTTTTCGATAAGAAAACATCTACTTGAACTCGATTCCGTGCTCGATAGACAAAGAAATGCCGTTTATTCACATAGAAATTGGCTTCTCGACGGTACAGATGTCGAAACACATCTCATGGAGATCTTCGAAGATGTCGTTGACAGAAGGATAGAAAATTACCTGCCCGGAAAAGATATAGATGCCTGGAATTGGGATACCCTTTCGAATGAATTGAAGATGATCTTTCCTTTCTTTTCTTTGGATGGAAAGTCAAAAGAAGATCAGGAAGAATTCAAATCCCAGATCATGAAAGAGATAAAAGAAAATTACGATATGAAGGTTTCCGAAGTAGGCGAAGATCATTTTCCGCAAATTCTCAAATACGTGATGTTGAAAGTCATAGATGAAAGATGGCGATTGCACCTTCAAGAGGTAGACCTTTTGAAAGAATCGGTCAACCTTAGGGCTTACGGTCAAAAAGATCCAGTCATTGAATTTAAGAGAGAAAGTTACGAACGATTTGAAGAAATGGTCGATGGAATGTACGATGATATATCGACGATAGTCTTCAGAATAGTCATGGTCGATGAACAAAAAGAGAAGGAACGTGCGAAAAAATCTTTCTCGGTTCTCCAAACCCAACATTCAGATTTCACACTGGCAAACGGAAAGGAACAGGAAAAAGTCGATCAGGCAAAAAAGAAAAGAATGCGCGTTAAAAGATGAGGTGATTCGGTGATAAATTACGATCTAAAAGTTAAGATAGACGACGTGGAAAAAAGATTCACAGAACTTTCCAAAGTATTCGATGATAAAAAGATTAAAGCGGAGATAGAATCTCTTGAGGGCAAAACCTCTACGGATGATTTTTGGAATGATCCGAGGAAAGCCCAGGACATATTAAAACAATTGAAAGAATACAAGGAAAAATATGAAATGTTCGAAAAAATGAAGTCAAAAATGGAAGACATGACGGTTGGCCTTGAACTTGCCGATGAAGATGAGGATTTTGTCCAACATCTCGAAGAGATCGTCGATAGCGCAAAAGATGCCGTTGAAAAATTTGAACTCGTGATGATGCTCAATGGAAAGTTTGACGATTTGAATTGTTACCTTTCGATTCACCCCGGAGCCGGCGGAACGGAATCTCACGATTGGGCACAGATGCTTTTAAGAATGTACACAAGATGGGCAGAACGTAAAGGATTCGAAATAGAAGAGATAGACCTTCAGCCGGGAGAAGAGGCCGGCATAAACAGCGCGACTATAATGATAAAAGGAGATTACGCTTACGGATTTTTGAAATATGAAAGGGGTGTTCACAGACTTGTCAGAATATCCCCATTCGATGCTGCAAAAAGAAGACATACATCTTTCGCCTCCATCAACGTTTTGCCAGAACTCAAAGAAGATGTTGAGGTTGAAATAAAAGACGAAGATTTAAGAATAGACACGTACAGAGCCTCGGGAGCCGGCGGACAGCACGTCAACAGAACCGATTCTGCCGTGAGAATAACTCATATTCCGAGCGGAATAGTGGTTGCATGTCAAAACGAAAGATCTCAATTTCAAAACAAAGATACCGCCATGAGGATTTTAAAGGCAAGATTGTACCAACTCGAACTCGAAAAAAGGCAGGCTGAATTGCAGAAGATTCAGGGTACTTTGAAAGAGATAAGTTGGGGAAGTCAAATAAGGTCTTACGTCTTTCAACCTTACACGATGGTCAAAGATCATCGCACCGATCATGAATCAGGAAATATTCAAGCGGTGATGGATGGAGAAATCGATGACTTTATTTACTCGGAACTCGTCTTCTTTGCTAAAATGGGTGTTGTTGATATTTGAACTTTTTGCATCGACGGGTTTTTCATCCGTTTACATCTTAAATCAATCTGGAAACAAGGAAATAACGAATCAGGTGAATGGATGGGACAACGAATTTTTGCCTTCACTTGAAAAAATGTGGGGGCTCTATCCTCAAAAACCAATTTACATGATCATAACCAATGAAAATCTTGGTCTCGAGATGGGAAATGCCACAGATTATCCAACCTTCTTTCAGGTAACGGTTACCATGCGATACCCTCTGTCCGAAACCAAAGGTACTGTGGCGCACGAGTTAATGCACGTTTTTCAATTCTCATGGATGGATAGATATGGCAAGCAGATGCCTTTATGGGTGATGGAAGGGTTGGCAACATGGTATGGCGGAAAAATGGGATTCTATCCTGCATCTTTGAATTACAATCCTTTTCTTTTTCAATCCGTAAATCCACTTGACTACGAAAACTATCCTTCTAACACGACAAATTTGCAGGAGTACTATGCCGAAGTTTACGCTCTTTTCCTTGAAATGAACAAAAAGATAAACTTCGAAAGCGCGCTTCCTCAAATACTCGAAAGCGTGAGATTGAATTCCGACTGGAAAATGGCTTTTTCCGAATCTCTCGGAGAAAATTTTGATCTTTTTTATTCGAACTGGCGGAATTCAACTTTTTATTATCTTGTTTTTGATTTTATAGCCTTCTGGGGGATATGGATTTTTGTCCCGATCTTTTTGCTTTACATCTTTTTAAAAAATTTCTTTCATACAAACAGAGAAGAAAATGATGATGAGATAAAACGCCTCGAAGACATTTACGGAAAAGCGTATTGGTCTAACGATGAAAAGGGAGAAACAGATGAAAAAAGTGATGGTGATAGCCGGACAAAATGACCAAACTTACGGCCAAAGATTAACTTACAGAAAAGTAAGAGACATCCTGACTGGAAAAAACATTGAATGTGCGTACCCAAAATTTTCTTTTCAGATGATGGCCATTATGCCATTTTACGATGGACTGATAGTTTCCGGCAGATTGGAAAACTTCTTTGAAAGTATCGCCATAATAGATTTAGCATTGGAATTCAGAAAACCGGTATTTTTTTTTGGTGTGAATCTTGAAGGAATGAAAAGAAATTTGTTATACCACGTTTCGACAGAACTTATGAGTCCTTTTCTGACGGGTTTTGTAACCGACGAGGTTGCCGCAAAATGGGCATCCTTGTGGTCACCTTCGAAAATAGAAGCAGGCGTTGATATCGCAAATGTGTATCTTTTAGAAAAGGCCGAGTACGAGAAAGGTAAATTCGCCGTTTTTGCACCTTCGCAAAACGGAATTTTGAAATACTCTCCGGATCAAGAATGGTTTTTACACACGGATTCGAGGGTAATCGTCGAAGATCCGAGAGATTCAAAAATTGCCGTGAAATTTGCCCAAAAAATCAAATCAGACGATGTGGCGTTGATCTTCAAAATTGAAGATATCATGGACGCAGTCAAAAATGCAAAATTTGTTTTATCTGAAAAGTTTTACGCAAGTCTCACGGCCATCACTTTTGAAACGCCGTTTTTGCATGTTGACAGAAAAGCAATTAGATATTTCGGAAAAGAGTTATCCGATTATGTTTGCAATCGGGAAGATACAGATCTTGCCCTTGCTTTTTCGAAAATCAACGAATTTGATCTTTCCAAAGTTCAAAATTTCAATTCGACGACAAAAGAAAGGTACAAAAAAATGCATTTGGCCCTTGATGAATTCATAAATGCTTTGTAAGGAGGTCTATGATGATTCAAGATCTCATCGATCTTGTGAAGATCATGTTTTCAATGAGAAGATGGAACAACAAACCAACCTTTGATTCCATAAGCGAGGCTTCAAATAGCGGTTTTGTGCTTCACGTTGCCCATCTGCTTGCCATGATTGAAATCGAATCTGGCAACAAAGTTGACATGGTAAAGTTGATAAGCCGCATTTTACTTAAAGATATGCCGAAATGCATAATTTCTGACATTTCTCTCTCAACTAAAAGCATGATTCAATCCTTATCTCCTGCTGCATGGAACAAATTGTACGAAAGTTCGGTCGAAGAGGTTATAAAATACGTACCGGATCGATTTAAAGAAAAATTCGAAGATGCGATGGTCAACTCAAGAGATGAATCAATTGAAGGAAGGATAGTAAATGCCGCGGATCTTTACGCCGCTTACAAAGAAGCAGAGATAAATTTGAGATTCTTTCCGGAATACTTCAAAGAACCATTCGAATCGATAGAAAACAACATGAAAAACGTTGAAATGACGTCATTCAAAACGGTTTTATCAAGCAACGAATTACGCACTTATCTTTCGCTGATAAGAACCCTCATTTACGCCATAAGATGGAATCAGCATCCAAGGACTGTTTCCACCACCGTGTCAGGTCACACATTTTTTGTCACTTTTGTCGCTTACCTCATGGCCGAAGAAACTCATAACGCGGATGTACTCAATGCAATTGAAAGGGCCATCTTTCATGATGTACCCGAGGCTTTAACCGGAGACATCATTTCTCCGACAAAAAGACGCGTCGAAGGATTTGAATCGGCGGTTGAAGAAGTTGAATCGAAGATGGTCCACAAGGTACTCCTTCCGCTTTTGCCAAATAAAATAGCAAAACATTACGATCCTTTGATGCTTAAGCCTTTTGAGGGCGGAATCGAAGGAAAAATAGCAAAAGCCTCGGATTTAATGGGAAGTTTGGTTGAATGTCAGATGGAAATTGAAAATGGAATGCAAACAGGTTTTTTCAGCCGTGGATACGAATCTTTGAAAAATCAATTAAAAGCGATGGATTTGAAAATTGTCGATGAAATGATAAATTAAGATATATTTAATTCACTTTAAAAGCCGAATGGTCATTTACTGTAAACGGAGAGCAGGATGCCTCCGAGATGGCCTCCGCAGCAGCGCGAGGACCAGACATCGAGCGAGGCACCTGTCGGAGCGATGATTCGGAATTTAAAACTGATTCAGTATATGTTATAATTTATACATGATCAACTTTAAATGTTGAAGGTTTTGGCATTCGCCAAACTCAGAATTTGCATTTCATTTTATAAGAATAAAGTGTATGGAGGCCCAAAATGGATGACATTCAGGATTTTGTCGGTAAGTTGGTTGTGAAGAATGACACAAAAATAATTTTGCTTGTCATGGATGGCCTTGGCGGTGCACCAAACCTCGGTGGTATGACGGAACTCGAGGCTGCAAATACACCAAATCTTGATATGCTTGCAAAGGCATCGGATCTGGGATTAAGTGTACCGGTGCTTCCAGGAATAACTCCAGGCAGTGGCCCGGGTCATCTCGGAATTTTTGGATACGATCCGATAAAATATCAGATAGGTAGAGGTATATTAGAGGCGCTTGGAATAGGAATAGAGGTATCTGAGAAAGATGTTGTTGCACGCGGAAATTTCGCCACCTTCGATGGTGAAACCGTTGTGGATAGAAGAGCCGGCAGACCGGCAACCGAAGAAAACGTCAAGGCATGTCAACTTATAAATTCAAAAATAAAAGAGATAGACGGAGTTAAAGTTCAAGTTTTTCCGGGTATCGAGCATAGGTTTGTTTTAAAATTAACGGGAGATGGACTTGCAGACAATCTGACAGATGCCGATCCGCAAAAAGATGGAGAAAAAATGCTGTACACAACGGCAGTCAATGAAGAGTCACGAAAAACAGCCGAGATCATCAACAAGTTCATAAGACAGGTGGCAACAATTCTTAAAAATAACGGAAAAATAACTGGATGCCTTTTAAGAGGTTTTTCAAAACATCCCGTTATGCCGAAATTCCCTCAAATTTACAAGATGAGAAGCGCAGCCATAGCGACTTATCCTATGTACAGAGGACTTGCAAAATTAGTTGGAATGGATGTTTTAGAAGTTCCGCACGTGGACGATGAAGCGGGAAGTTTACAATCAGAGATAAAAGTTTTAAAAGACAATTACGACAAATACGACTTCTTTTATTTTCACGTCAAGCATACGGATTCTTACGGCGAAGATTCAAATTTTCTCGCAAAAGTCGATGTCATAGAGATAGTTGACAGGGCAATTCCGCAGATTATGTCCCTAAAGCCAGACGTGCTTGCGGTTACCGGAGATCATTCTACACCTGCTTTAATTGGCGGACACAGTTGGCATCCGGTGCCACTTTTGATTCACTCAAAATATTCAAGATACGGCCTTGCGGATAAATTCAGCGAAAAAACTTGTGCCACGGGAAGCATCGGAACAATTGAAGCCAAAAACATAATGACGTTGTTGATGGCCAATGCCATGAGACTTGAAAAGTACGGAGCGTGATCGGAGCAAAAACAGTGACACGTAATCGGTAATCAGTAAAAACAGCATGTGGCGGGTAGCCGGTAGCGCGTAGAAAAAATAGTGACACGTGATCAGTAACGAGTAAGCAGCCAAAGGCAAAAGGCGATTCACATTTTGGTAATGCATAAAACTGTGAGGTGAGATAGATGAAAAAGGTTTTTTTGGTTGTTTCGATTCTTGCCGTTATGATTTGGGGAACCATGATTGCAGAACAACAAAAAATTCCTCCGGAAGTTGAATCACTTGCAGCCGCAAAACTGATAACCATAGAACCTAACAACATCATAACGGTTGCCATGAACAAGCCAAATGGAAGTGAGTACAAAAATGGTGAAAAAATATCTTTTACGGTTAAAATCGCAAAGCCTGGTTATTTATACATAATAGACATGCCACAGTACGGGATGGTAACGCAGATATTTCCAAATTACTACCAGCAAAAGAATTTTTTCAATCCGGGAACTTATAAAATACCTTCCATTTCAAGTTACAATTTCACGGTTTCGAGCACAAGATCGGGCATAGAATTTGTGCAATTCATATTATCATCCAAACCCATAGATGTTTTACAACAGTTTAAAGTTTCAAAAGATAATCCATTTCAGAATCTAAGCACTTCTCAAAAGGAGGATTTTACAAAGTTCAAAGAAAATCTTGTCAAATCAATCGTTGTGATACCAGACACCGAAAGGTGGACGGCATGGACATATTTCTACTTCAACGCAGGTGTCAAAACAACTTTGAATGTCCAGACCGTCCCATCCGGAGCCTATGTTACTGTTGACAACGATTATTCGGCGACCACGCCGGCCGTCTTCGAAATTTCCGCCGGCTACCATGATGTGACGATTTCTAAAAGCGGATATCAAACATGGAAGGGAAATGTGTTTGTTGGAATCGGAGAGAATAAATCGTTGAGCATACCACTCGTTCCGCAGCAAAATCTCACGGGAGTACTTTCGATAAACGTTACCCCGTCAAATGCTGCCGTCTACGTTGATAACCAATTTGTGGGAAACGGAGATCAGACTTTAACGGTAAGTGCTGGATATCATGCCGTTTCGGTCAGTTTGAGCGGATATGAAAGTTATTACAACGATGCTGTTTTAGTAAACGCAAATCAGACGAATTATCTTAACGTCAATCTCGTACCTTTAACGGGAAATCTTTACGTTTATTCTCAGCCTTACATCCAAATTTACATTGACGGAACTTACGCCGGCGGTACAGGATATGCAGGATACACTTATATAACCGGAATTCCCGTGGGATACCATGTGCTTACATTTTCAAAAGAATGGTACATTTCCCAAAAGATGAATTACAATCTGAACCCCGGTGATAATTACCTTTCCGTGAACCTGTCACAGGCCGGAATGCTCAAAGTTGATTCGAACGTTTATCCTCTTAAAATCAAAATAGACGGCCAGGATTACGGTCAGATCGACAGAGCCGATAAAGGCATTTTCGTACCTACCGGATCGCACAACGTCGAATTTTCAAGTCCACAATATTTACCTTATGGAACGAATCTTAATTTTGCGTTTCAAAAGGTTACCGAAATTCCTGTTTCGCTTGAATTAAAACCATTAGAGATATCTTTGAATGCTTCACCGAATCCTTTCAGCCCGAATGGAGATTGGTTTGAAGACACGACGAATTTCTACGTAACCTTAAGCAGATCGGGGTACGTTCAAATAAGCGTTTATGCCTCTAACGATACCGTCGTTTGGTACAGAAATTACAACGCACTTTACGGGAGATCAAGTGTAACATGGGATGGAAATGATCTGAACGGTACCACTATGCCAAATGGAGTTTACAAAGTTGTGGCAACTGTTCAAAGTTACGGTCAAACCATGTCAGCCCAGACGAATGTCGTGATAGATCGAAGCCATTATACTTATTTGAAAGAGATAATTTTGATCGGAGGGATATTAATTTTGGTAGGACTTGTTTTCTTGATCTTACAATAAATTTTCAAAAGGAGATGTTTTGAATGAAGTACGATGTAGTTGTAGTTGGTGGTGGAGCAGCAGGTCTTGGATTGGTTGCGACAGCGCTTGCAACTTACCCAGGTAAACAGATACTGATGATCAAAAAAGAACAGGAAACACTGGTTCCATGCGGAATTCCTTACACAATAACCACTTTGAGTTCCGTAGAAAGTGATATCATGTCAACAAAGCCCGTTGAAACCGCAGGTGCGCAGATACTCATCGATAAAGTGAACAAGATCGATCCAAAAGCGAAAAAAGTTTTCACTGAATCTGGAAAAGACTTTGAATATGATAAACTTGTCATCGCGACGGGATCTATGCCAATTGTTCCAAGACTGCCCGGAGTTGATCTTAAAAATGTCATGACAGTTCCAAAAGATGTCAACGAGATCAAAAAATTAAAGAGTTCTCTTACCAACGTCAAGAAAGTAGTCATAGTCGGGGCCGGATTCATAGGAATGGAAGTCAGCGATGAAATTCGTAAGGGCGGAAAAGATGTTACAATCATCGAAGCACTTGACAGAGTCCTGCCGGTTGCATTTGATCCTGAATTTTCAGAAGAAGCAAGAAAGATAATGGACAAAGAAGGTATAAAGGTTAAAACCTCGAGTAAAGTCAAAGAAATCGTCGGAAAAGATAAAGTTGAGGGCGTTTTGCTCGAATCCGGAGAAAAAATAGATGCCGATCTCGTTATCCTTTCAATAGGATATAGGGCAGAAACGACGCTTGCAAAAGATGCGGGACTTTCAATAGGCATAACAGGTGGAATATGGACGGATGAATACATGAGGACAAGCGTTAACGATATCTTTGCGATAGGAGATTGTGCCGAGCATAAAGATTTCTTTACAAGGCGCGCCAACAGGTTAATGCTTGCATCAGTTGCCGCTTTTGACGCAAGAGTTGCAGGTGCAAATTTATTCGACATAAAATTGATCCGACAGGTTAAAGGAGATCTGAGTCTCTTTTCAACATCGGTTGGAGGAACGATCTTTGCCGCTGCCGGTATAGATGAAGTGGACGCAAAAGTCAGTGGCTTTGACGTTGAAATAGGAATTTCAAATTCCGTTGACAGACATCCTGGTACGATTCCCGATGCGAGTAAGGTCAAGACGAAATTGATCTTCTCGAAAAGCAGCGGAGTTTTGATAGGATGCCAGATGATGGGAGGCAAATCAGTCGGCGAAATGATAAACGTTGTAGGAACGGCCATTCAAAGCGGCATGTCGATAGTCGATCTTGTTGCTTTGCAAATAGGAACACATCCGCTTGTGACGGCATCACCTGTCGTTTACCCGATCATCAGCGCGGCACTTGATGCTTACGCGAAGTTGAATTGTGCCAAATCATAAAATGAAAGCCATCATACTTTGTGCCGGAAAGGGAACGAGATTAAGACCTTTGACCTTTACAAGCGCCAAACAGTTAATCCCCGTTGCAAACAAACCTGTCATCCTTTACAGCATAGAGAAGATAAAAGAGATTGGGATATCGGATATAGGAATGATAGTTAACACGGAAAATGTCTCAGCCTTTCAAGAGGCGCTTGGCGACGGTTCGCAATTTGGGGTAAAATTATCCTACATCATTCAAACAGATCCCAAAGGACTTGCCGATGCGGTCAGTGTGGCAAAAGATTTTCTCGATGGAGAAACTTTTTTGATGTATTTGGGTGATAATCTGATTCAAGAAGATCTCGTGAGTTTTACAAGGGATTTCGAACAAAAAAAACTGAACGCATCAATTTTGCTTACGCCTGTCGATGATCCGTCAAGATTCGGGGTCGCAGTCGTGAATGGCGATGCTGTTTTGAAAGTTGTTGAAAAGCCCCAGAATCCGCCTTCCAATCTCGCCATAACAGGCGTTTATCTCTTTGATTCATCGATTTTTGAAGGAATTGCAAACATAAAACCTTCATGGAGAGGTGAACTTGAGATAACAGATGCAATCCAGTATCTGATAGAGAAAAGTTACAAGGTGCGTGGCCATGTGATATACGGATGGTGGAAAGATACCGGAAGGCCCGAAGATCTTCTCGAGGCAAACAGAAGAATTCTTGAAAATGTAAGACATTCAAGGAAAAATGGATCCATAAATGGCGGTTCGAAGATAGAAGGTCATGTCATAATAGAAGAAGGCGTTGAGATAATCAATTCGATAATACGAGGACCTGCCTCAATAGATAAAAATTCGACAATAATGAATTCTTACATAGGCCCTTACACTTCGATAGGTCAAAACGTTACCATCGAAAACGCCGAGATAGAAAATTCAATTTTGCTTGAAAATTCAGTTGTAAGAGATGTTGACGTCAGAATAGACTCAAGCATAATAGGAAAAAATGCGACAGTGTCAAGTATCGAGAAAAAGCCAAAGGTTCACAATCTTGTCATAGGAGATTACAGTTCGATAAAACTCGGATAAAAAGAAGGTGGAGTTAAAACTCCACCTTTTACTTTTCCTGACCATTTTGATTGAAATCTTGATCTTCTTCCATTCCCATGAAAACTTTTAAATGTTTGCTTCTGCTTGGATGTCTCAATTTTCTCAAAGCCTTTACCTCTATCTGTCTTATCCTTTCACGGGTAACGTTGAAGTATTGCCCAACTTCTTCAAGTGTTTTTGCTTTTCCATCTATCAATCCATATCTCATTTTCAAAACCATTGCTTCTCTGGGGCTCAAAGTGTTAAGCACCTTATCGATCTGTTCGTGCAATATCATCTGCGCCGCTGCATCTTCGGGAGAGAGTACGTTTGGATCTTCGACAAAGTCGCCAACAGTCGATTCATCATCGTTCCCAACGGTTGATTCAAGTGAAATCGTTTCTCTTGCGGCCTTAAGAATTTCATTTATCTTTTCTTTTGGCTTTCCCATTTCTCTTGCCAGATCGTCTATGCTCGGATAGGTGCCGTATTCTTGCATGTAATTTCTTATGACTTTGTTCATCTTGTTTATCGTCTCAACCATGTGGACAGGTACCCTTATCGTTCTTGCCTGATCTGCTATCGCGCGCGTTATCGCCTGTCTTATCCACCATGTTGCGTAAGTTGAAAATTTATATCCTTTTTTCCAGTCAAATTTATCGACAGCCCTCAAAAGGCCTATGTTTCCCTCCTGAATCAGATCAAGAAAAGAAAGACCCCTGCCCATGTACTTTTTTGCTATACTCACGACCAACCTCAAATTTGCAACGGATAGTTTTTGTTTTGCCTTTTCATCACCGGTAGCGGCTTTTCTGGCAAGTTTTCTTTCTTCACTTGGAGACAAAAGTGGGATTCTGCCAATTTCCTTGAGGTAAAGTTTCACAGGATCTTTCAAATTAGCGTTATCGTATATTGACGGTTGTTGTCCGTCGAGATAAAAGAGGTATTTCTTTACCTCAGAACTTTCCGTATCAACGTAAGTGTCTGTCTCTTCGGCAGTTTCATCGCCTTCATCGTGTATTTCGATGTTTTCTTTTTCAAGCATTTCATATATCTTTTCAAGAAGACTCGAATCAAAATCTTCATCTGTCGGTATGGCATTGTCTATGTCTGCGTATGTTACGTATCCATCTTTTTTTCCTTTTACGATCAGCGCATCTATTTTTTTCTTCGTCAGAGCAGTACTGTTTTCAGCCATTTAACTCACCTCGCTTCCCTTTTAAAACGGCGTAAAGAGAAAGCATCTTCCTCTGGAGATTCCTTTGCTTTTCAGGATCTTTCGTTGATTTCATCTCCTCTTCCAATTTTGAAATATCAGATCTTATTTTCCTTTCGTTTATCTTTTTAATCACGACTTTCAAAGCCTCGTCAAAATCGTTTATGTTCACATCTTTTGTCACTATCTTAAAAAATCTTTGCCCTTCACTCATGGTTAACAATTCAAGCAGTTCTTGGGGATAAATGTGCCCTTCACTCACAAGATTGAATATCTTCCGCGGAAATTCCGAAAGATAATCCGGACTGACGCTTTTCAAAATCTTATTCCGTATATCTTCATTTGCGAAAAGCAAATAAACGATCCAATCCTCAAAATTCATTCGCGATATTTTGACATCTTTTTCAGGTTTATTGTTCGATTTTTCTTCTGATTCTATTTTTAACTCGTATAGCAATTCATTTTCTTCGATCATCAAATTCTTGGAAACTATCCTTACAAGATTGGATCGAAGAATCGGTGAATCTATCCATTTGGTTGCATCGGCAAATCTTTTGATTGCTTTTGATGCGTCTGAGGTATCTTTAAGAATCATTCTGACGTAAAAATCCCAGTAATTGGTGGCATTCAACAAAAAGTCTTTAAATGCTTTTTTGTCGTGCATTCTGAAATACTCGTCCGGATCTTTTGCATCCGTAAATGTTAAAACTTTGACGTTGAGATCGTACTTTGAAAGCGTAAGTGAAAGTTTTTCCATCGCATTCAATCCTGCTTTGTCACTGTCAAGTACAAGAAGCAAGTTGTTTGTCAAAGATTTTATGTTTTCCAAATGTATCTGGGTAAGTGCAACGCCCAAAACGGCACAGGCATTTTCAAATCCGTTTTTGTGAAAGGCTATGGCATCCATGTAACCTTCACAAATTATCGCAAAATCATTTTCCTTGATCTGTGCCTTTGCCTTATCGAAAAGATAAAGTATCTTCGATTTCGAGAAATATTTGTTTTCCGACGAATTGATGTATTTTGGTTCCCCTTCTCCCACCACTCTGCCACCTAAAGCCACAATTCTTCCGGAATTGTTCTTTATGGGGAAAATGATCCTGTCTCTGAAAAATTCGTAAATAGATCCGTTCGTACCCCTTGATACCAAACCGTACTTAAGCAAATTTGCAACGTCAAAACCAGCCTTGCTTGCAACAAAATTGACGATATTTGAATTTTTAGGTGCATAACCTATTTCGAATTTTTTTAAAGTTTCGATATCCAATTTTCTATCTTTTATAAGGTAGGACAACGCTGCTTTACCATTTGGTGAAAAAAGCATTTCCGCATAAGATTTTACCAATTTTTCCATGAAGTTGCTGTATTTCGAAAACTCACCGTCCGAAGAGATCAAAGGAGAATCGATATTGCAAATATCCGCAACTTTCTGGACGGCTTCTGAAAACGAGACGTTTTCTATTTTTTTTACAAATTCTATAACATCACCGCTTGCACCGCACCCAAAGCAGTGAAAAAAGCCTTTAACTGGATTAACGTAAAAAGAAGGTGTTTTTTCTTCGTGAAAAGGACAAAGCCCTTTGTAACTTGAACCTGCTTTCTCAAGAGCAACATAGTGCGACACAACTTTTACTATGTCGCACTGCGCTTTGAAATCTTCTAAACTTTTCACTTGTTCGATCAGCGTTTCGAGTATTGAGGACTCTTTCTTGCTTTCCTTTTTCCGTATTTTTTGCTTTCAACCATTCTTGGATCTCTTGTAAGCAGATTATTGGCACGAAGAGGCAATCTCAAACTTTCGTTGAAATTCAACAGCGCTCTTGCTATCCCAAGTTGCAACGCACCTGACTGCCCTTCAAGGCCACCGCCGTTTACCCTGCAAAAGATATCAAACTGGTTCAGAGTGTTTGTGACCACAAAAGGTAAATTTGTCTGAATTTCCAGCACACCACTCTTGAGATATTCTTTAAAAGATTGATAATCCTTTTCATTTATCTTTATTTTCCCGCTACCGGGTTTCAGATAAACCCTTGCAACCGCCGTTTTTCTTCTTCCGGTTCCATAAAAATCGGTATTTTCTGACATCTAATTCACTCTTCCTTTCAAAGATCAACTGACAAAGGCTGTGGCCTTTGAGCGATGTGTGGATGTTCAGAACCACGATACACTTTCAATTTTTTCAGCATATGCCTTCCAAGAACATTTTTTGGCATCATACCTTTTACCGTCAACTCAATCAATCTCTCCGGATGATTTGAAATCATCTCTTTTGCCTTTATCTCCTTCATGTTTCCGGGATAACCGGAATGCCTTCTGTAAATCTTGTCTTCTAACTTTTTGCCTGTTAGAAGCACTTTTTCGGCATTTATGACAACGACAAAATCTCCGGTATCAACATGAGGAGTGTAAGTTGGTTTGTTTTTTCCCATCAAGACTTTGGCTATGTCAACAGCCAAACGACCGACGGGTTTATCTGTGGCATCAACAACATACCATTTTTTATTCATTTCGCCTGACTTAGCGAGGTAAGTTTTTTGACTCATATTTCTCCTCCACAATTCTTTTCTTTTCCCAATTTTCAATTTTGAAAAACGTCGAGATCTTTTTGTAAACCACAAAAACAACCACACTATCCGCGATGGTTTTAAAAAGATTGAACAGGACTATGATCCAAAGGTAATTTTGAAGTATGAAAGCGTAAGAAACATGCAAATAAGGTGGATAAACTACCAGGTTCAGCAGAGCCATTCCGGCAGTGGTAAGTATGCTTGCCATTATCAAAGACATGATTGCTCTCATTTTCGTTTTCCGTCTGACGTAAATCACTGAGGCTGTTCCAACGAAAATGATACCTGCCGCGAGATTCATGATCAAGCCAACCACATCAGTACCTCTTATCGCAAAATAAAGCAGGTCTTTGATTATTTCGGCCAGAATACCAGCCCATGGACCTATCATTAGTCCAACGATCAAAGTGGCAATTTCACTGCCATCATACTTAAAGCCAACAAGTTGTGGAATCGGGATTTCCAAAAGCATCAAAACAGTTGCAAGAGCGGAAAAAATCCCAATTACAGATATTTGTTTGGCCTTACTCATCAATTGATCTCCTGAACATTTGCATATTTTCTTCCATTACGAACTTTAAAATGAACCTTTCCGTTTTTAAGCGCGAAAAGCGTGAAATCCTTTCCCAAACCGACATTTTCACCCGGCCATATCTTTGTTCCACGCTGTCTGACGATTATATTTCCGCCTTTAACGATCTGGCCATCTCCAACTTTTGTTCCAAGATATTTAGGGTTGCTATCTCTTCCATTTTTTCCCACACCGGTACTTTTAGTGGCAAAAAGTTGAATTTCTATTTTCATTTTTAAACCTCCACTTCAGAGATCGATACATTTCGGGGATATTGTTTTGAAATCTGGACAAGTGTTTGATACAAAGTTTTCATCATAAACTGGGCGCATTCGTTGCTATCCTTCAAATCGCATCTTATCAAACCATCTTTTATTTCGTAGTTGAGATTAACTTTCATCACTTCATTCAAACCTATCAACGTCGATTGAGACACAGCACTTATCGCAGCACAAACAACATCTTTACCTTTAACATCAAAACCCACATGACCTGTTATTTTGAATCCGTAAAAAACACCTTTACCGATTAAAAATTCACAGCGTGTCATGCTTCAATCTTATCAACTTTAAGCATAGAATACCACTGTCTATGATTCTTGACACGGCGGTATCCTCTTCTCCTTCTGAACTTGACGGTTATGACTTTCTTGTACCTGCCGTTTTCCAAAAGAGTTGCCTTTACCTTTGCGCCTTCAAGATAAGGAGATCCGACTTTCAAATCTTTATCATCTTTCACAGCAAGAATTTTATCAATTACTATTTGTTCTCCCTCTTTGGCCCCTTTGACAAGTTCCGTTTTAAAAGATTCACCCTCTGAGAGTTTGTACTGCTTACCCCCAATTTCGAGTATGGCATACATCTTAACACCTCCTTTTTCTCAAAAAATCCACTGATCCAAGGTGTGGCCTTTGCCATCTTGATACCCGGACCATGTGTCTCAAAAGATTTTACCACAAATTTTGTTTATTTCAAAAAACAATGAGGAGCAAAATATACCAAGTCAGTTTCAAATTCCGAATCACCGCTCCGGCAGATGCCTCGCTCGATGTCTGGTCCTCGCGCTGCTGCGGAGGCCATCTCGGAGGCATCCTGCCCTTCGCTCACAGTAAATGACTATTCGGCTTTTAAAATGAGTTTGGTATAGTAACGCGTGATCAACAAAAAATAATTCCGGCTCGCAAAGTTATCGATGCGCCTGCCGGATCAGAAAATTAACAACCACAACTGGCGGAGAGAGTGGGATTTGAACCCACGGAGCCTATTAAGCTCATACGCTCTCCAGGCGTACGCCTTTGACCACTCGGCCATCTCTCCCACAATTAAATCCCTGTTTTTCTCAGGGATTTGCTTACTTGACAATAATGTTAAAAAGTGATATAGTTTTATATGTGTAACATTTTTTTTACTTTGGTGGGCTCAGGTGGATTCGAACCATCGACCGCCCGGTTATGGGCCGGGAGCTCTACCTGCTGAGCTATGAGCCCGCGAACATTAGTCATTATAAAACATTTGCTCATGAAAGTCAAGCGAATAAAGGGGTGAAACGGATGAGTTTTGAAAGAGGCGAAGGCCGTGTTGATCCCATAAAAATTTTACTTTTGAAATACCCAAGACTTTTAATAATCAAAGCAGCATTTGAAATTTTCAGTCAACACAAAAAAATAGATCTTTTTGAACTTGAGATCAACATAAAAAGAGAATTTGAAAGATCTAACTGTCAAAAGAGAGCCTGAACGGCTCTCTTTTTTCAAACCTGTTTTGTACGTTTGGGTGAAAGTTTAAAAGTACCTGTTCTGTCATCATCGTTGACAAGTTTTAAATATCTGTTAGCCGCATCTTTAGCCATTCTTTCAATTATGGCCGGTAAATCGCTTTCTTTCATGAGGTAAGCGACACGAGGATCTTTTTTCATTTTTTCTGACATTTCGTATTTCTGTTTATCAAGTGGAATGAGTTTCAAATCGTTGACTTCATAATTTCCAAGTTCTTCAGTTATTTTTGAAAGCAAAGTTAATATGCTCTTGGAAAATATTTCTTGCACTTCAGAAGGCTTTTTTGATTCGTTTAACCTGTCTCTGTAAGATTTTGAAATTTCTTTTTCAAGGTATGTGTAACTGTACATCACAATAGCACCCCCTTTAAAATTCTTATTCCACCTAAAGCAACTATCACTGCGGTTTCAACTCTCAAAGTTCTATCTGTGAGTTTTACCCTTTCAAAACCCATGAAATCGTATTTCTCCTTTTCCCTCTCTGTAAATCCGCCTTCCGGACCGAAAAGTAAAACAAAATCATCAGCATCTTTTATATCTTTGAACCTTTTATCGGCATCAAGATCGAAGCGCACTTTGCAAGCATTTTCAGGGATTTCAAACTCACTGAGATCTATCACTTTCGGCACATAAAGATTGCCACTCTGCTTGACGGCATCTCTTACAACCATTGATATCTTCTTTAATTTTGACTCCGATTCTTTCCTCGTGGTTCTGTCCATGTTTGAAAGTACAATGGTTGAGGTTTCCAGTTCCGTCATCTTTTCAGCGATAAAACGCATTCTTTCCCATTTAATCGGAGAAAGTATAACGTGAATTCTTGTTTTTTGTGGTGATCTAATCTCTACGATATCTTCAACACTTGCCAGACCTTTTTCGAGAACTTTTCCACGAAAGAGTTCGCCTTTTCCATCGGTGAACAGAATCTGAGAACCAATTTTAATTCTCATGACTTTCATGTGATTTATTTCATGATCATCGAACTCAACGATCTTATCTTTTATTTCCCCAAAAAATATTTCCGACACCTATATCTCCGTTTTTCCTCCCATGTATGGTCTTAACACTTTTGGAACCTCTATTTTCTCGTCTTTTTTCTGATAATTTTCAAAGATCGCGACCAGAGTTCTACCCACGGCAAGGCCTGAACCATTGAGTGTGTGCGCAAATTCAAGATCACCGCCGGCACGTCTTATCCTGACGTTAGAACGTCTTGCCTGAAAATCAGTGACATTGCTGCACGAAGATATTTCTTTGTAATCGTTGTAAGACGGTAACCATACTTCTATATCGTAAGTTCTTGATGACACAAAACCTATGTCTCCCGTGCAAAGTTCAATGACCCTGTAAGGCAGTTCAAGGTATTGAAGCACTTCTTCCGCATCGTGAGTTAAACTTTCAAGTTCGTCGTAAGAATCTTCTGGTTTGGTATATTTGACAAGTTCAACCTTATCGAATTGATGTTGCCTTACCATGCCTCTTACGTCTTTGCCGTAACTTCCCGCTTCCCTTCTGTAACATGGGGTATATGCGACGTATTTGAGTGGCAGATCCTTTTCATCTATTATTTCATCTTCGTGCATTGCTGATAAAGGCACTTCGGCAGTCGGTATCAGGAAAAGATCGTCAAGAGTTGTCGAATAAGATTCTTCCTCAAATTTTGGAAGTTTACCGGTATTGACCATAGTCTGTCTTAAAACAAGATGAGGCGGAAGAATTTCGGTGTAGCCGTGTTTTGAAGTGTGAAGATCTATCATGAACGAAACAAGGGCTCTTTCCATCAAAGCGGCATCACCTTTTAATATCGTAAAACGAGATCCGGAGATTTTAGAAGCCCTTTCAAAATCCATCAATCCTCTTTTAGGCCCAAGATCCCAATGAGCCTGAGGCGTAAAATCGAATTTTGTCTGATCTCCCCATCTTCTTATCTCAACGTTATCACGCTCGTCTTTCCCAAATGGAACTTTCTCGTAAGGAATGTTGGGAATAAAAAGCATGGATTCACTGAGTTTAGATTGAAGTTCTGAAAGTTTGTCTTCTTCGACCTTTATCTCATCTGAAAGTGATTTTCCTCGTTCAAGAATGCGATTAACCCCACTTTCATCTTTTGCAGATTTAAGTTTTGCGATTTCTTTGGATATGGAATTTCTCTCCGCACGCAATGAATTAAGATTTGTGAGTATTTTTCTCATTTCTTCATCGATTTTCAAGATATTATCGATTTCAGATTCACCAACGCCTCTTCGGCCGAGGAGCATTTTTACCCTTTCAGGATCATCGCGTATCAGTTTTATATCAAGCATTAAATCCGCCTCCTTTCATGATTTATATCAATTTATAACGCTAATTGTACCATTTCCATAATTTGAAACGTATATCTCACCGTTAGGATCTATTGCGATTCCAAAAGGTTCCGTTCCAACGGATACTTTTTTGATTACCGATCCTGTTTTTGCGTTTATGAAGATCAAAACATTATCTTTCGCGTCTGTGACGTAAATGGCGTCCACAGATGAATCAAAGGCTATTCCGTCAACACCGTTGGCAATATTTACGGTTTCTACGACACCTGATTCTTTTATTATGCTTATCGTACCATCCGAAACGTTAAGCACATAAAGCATCCCATCCTTAGGATTTAAGGTCATAGCGGCAGGATTCATTCCAACATTTAAAGTTTTCATCACCATGCCTGTTGAACCGTTCAAAACGCTTACCGTGTTACTGCCGGAATTGGCAACGTAAACTACGTTGTTTGTTTCATCAACAACAACGTCTGAAGGACTTTTACCGACGTTTATCGTCTCAAAAACATCGTTTGTTTTCCCATTTATGACGCTTACCGTGTTATCGAAGTTGTTTGCAACGTATATCCTATCGGTTTTTTGATCGATCGCAATCCCCAACGGTTCATTGCCAACCTTTACGTTTGACACGACTTTATCGCTTTTTTCATCGATAACGGTGATTGTGTTTCCGCCAAAATTCGAAACGTATATCTTTCCGTTGTTTTTATCAAGTGCGATTCCCCATGGAGTCATTCCGACGCTTATCCTGGATAAAATGCTGTAATTGTTAAGATCGAAAACATCAACGGAATTTTCTCCGGAAACAGTTACATATCCCTTGCCGTTTTTGGAATCTATCAAAATATCTCTTGGCTTTTGACCAACAGGAAAAATCGTCATTACCCTTTGTTGAATTCCAAAAAAATCAACGTTACTTCGGCTTTCATTGACTGTAACGCTCGGTGTAAACCTCCATCCGGGCATGATAACACCTACCGTCACTTTACCTTTGAGTCCGCTTTTTATCCAGTAACCTTGATCGTTCGTGTAAACAGAAGAATAATTGCCACTAAAAACTATTTCAGCATTCCCTATTGGTTGTCCGTCAAAATTCATGACGTAGCCTGAGACGGTGTAAGTTTGCATGTAAAACCATCCCAAAATCAAGCCGGCAACGATCGCCAATCCTACCAGGACGTATGTCAACAAATCATTCACAATTCATTTCCTCCAAAGGTGATCCTTTCGTGGATCACCTCAACAGAACTTTGAAGCCGTTTTGTAAATTTCAATGAATTCATCTAACTTAAGAGAGGCTCCTCCTATGAGTCCGCCATCTACATCCGGAAGCAGGAAAAGTTCCTGACAATTTTCTTTGTTCATGCTTCCGCCGTAAAGGCAGGATATCTTTTCAGACCTGTCTTTGGAGTACATCTCTCCAAGTCTTTCGCGCACGTAAGCCATCGCTTCCTGGGCCTGATAAGGCTGGGCAACGACTCCCGTTCCTATCGCCCAAACAGGTTCGTAGGCTATCACAAGTTTATCGGGATCTTCGATTTTAACATCTTCAAGGTCTTTGGTAAGTTGATCTTTTAAAACATCAAAGGTCTTACCATTTTTTCTTTCGTCAAGAGTTTCGCCTATGCACAAAATAACTGTCATTCCTTCCGAAAGAGCAACTTTAACCTTTTCATTTATGAATTGATCTGTTTCTCCGAATACATGTCTTCTTTCCGAATGACCTATTATAACATGATCGATGCCCATGTCTTTAAGCATCGGAACGCTTACCTCACCTGTAAAAGCGCCTGATCTTTGAGAATGTACGTTTTGAGCGCCAACAACAAATTCAGATCCTGTAAAAATCTCTTTTACAACGGAAAGAGACACAAAAGGCGGGAAAACCCATACTTTCGTGTCTCCGTTTAATTTTAAGTTTTTAAGCAATTCTCTTGCAAAAACACGTGCCTCAGATGGCACCTTGTTCATCTTCCAGTTACCGGCTACTGTCAGCGGACGTTTTTTTTTGCGTCTGAAATTGAAGCAATTCCGGGTAATTCTTTTCCCTCCAAAAATTCAAGAGATGCTCCGCCACCAGTTGAAACGTGAGAAACTTTTTCAGAAAGGCCAAATTTATCCATAGCCGAGGCGCTGTCTCCGCCGCCAACGACGGTAGTCGCGTTCTTCATTTCAGCAAGTGTTTCTGCTATCGCCTTGGTACCATTGGCAAAATCGTCTATTTCGAAAACACCCATCGGGCCATTCCATACGACGGTCTTTGCACCACTCAATTTTGATTTGAAAAGTTCAACCGTTTTAGGACCTATGTCAAGTCCCATCCATCCATCTGGAATGCCGTCAGATAAGTTAAGCGTTTTCTTTTCGGTTCCGCTTTTCAATTCTTTTGCGCAGATGGCATCAAGAGGAAGTACAAAATCAACTTTGAGCCTTTTTGCATTTGAAAGGATTTCTTTTGCAACATCCAATTTATCATCTTCACATTTTGAAGCACCGATCTTATAACCTTGGGCCTTTAAAAATGTGAACATCATGGCTCCGCCGATTAGAATTTTATCTGCTTTTTTAAGCAAATTATCTATGACGCCTATTTTGTCCGATACTTTTGCGCCACCAAGTATGACAACATAAGGTTTTTCAGGAGAATAGGTGACTTTTGAAAGCATGTTGATCTCTTTTTCCATCAAAAAACCCGCAACAGATGGCAGATATTGCGCAACCCCGACGTTTGAAGCGTGAGCCCTGTGAGCAGTTCCAAATGCATCGTTGACATGAATGTCTCCTAATTTGGCAAAAGACTTTGAAAGTTCAGCATCGTTTTTCTCTTCGCCCGGGAAAAACCTTGTATTTTCCATAAGCACCACATCACCAGGTTTCATGGAATTGACAAGGCCTTCGGCTCTTGAACCTATTGTGTCATGACAAAATGTTACTTTTCTCCCAAGCAACTCTTCAAGTTTTTTTGCCACCGGTTCAAGAGAAAATTGTGGATCCGGTCCTCCCTTTGGCCTTCCAAGGTGAGAAAGCAGTATAACTTTCCCACCTTTGTCTATGACATATTGGATTGTTGGCAACTCCGCTTTTATTCGGGTGTCATCCGTTATAACACCTTTTTCAATTGGAACGTTGAAATCAACACGCATTAAAACGCGTTTATTCTTCAGATCAACATCCCTTATCGTCAATTTGCCCATAAAAACCACCATCAAAGAAGTTTCTGAACCATTTCTATCAAATCAACAGCCCTGTTTGTATATCCATATTCGTTGTCGTACCATCCAAAGACGTTGACAAGTTCTCCGTTAACCTTAGTAAGCAAAGAATCGAAAACGCAAGAGTGTGTTTCTCCTATTATGTCACGAGACACTATTTCATCTGTGCAGTAAAGCAGAGCCTTGCCCATCGGTCCTTCGGCAGCCTTTTTGAATGCGGCGTTAACTTCTTCAACGGTCGTCGGTCTCTTAAGTATAACCTTGAGATCGGTTATTGAACCTGTCGAAACCGGCACTCTCAAAGCCATGCCATCCAATTTTCCCTTAACAGATGGTATAACAAGGTGAATGGCCTTTGCCGCACCCGTCGTCGTGGGTATCGTGTTCATTGCGGCAGCCCTTGCACGCCTGAGATCTTTGTGAGGCAAATCAAGAATTCTCTGATCATTCGTGTAACCGTGAACGGTTGTCATGAATCCTTTGACGATTCCAAAGTTATCTTCAAGCACTTTGACAAGGGGAGAAAGAGAATTGGTGGTACAAGAACCTGTAGATATTACAACATGATCCTTTTTCAACGCTTCATCGTTGACATGGGGATTTATCGTTGAATCGGCACCATCCGCAGGAGCAGAAATTATAACCTTCTCGGCCCCGGCCTGAATGTGAGCCATCGCCTTATCTTTGCTTGCAAAAAGTCCGGTAGATTCAACGGCAAGCCTCACACCAAGTGCTTTCCATGGAAGTTTTGAAGGATCTTTTTCCGCAAATACCTTTATCTCTTTGCCATCGACTATTATTGCGGTATCTGTGTAGGAAACTGTTCCCTTGTATGTGCCGTAATTCGAATCATATTTGAAAAGATGAGCAAGTGTCTTTGTATCGGTTATATCATTCACGGCAACAACGTTGATAGGTCTTTTTTCCTCGAGAATAACACGAAGAATTTGTCTTCCGATCCTTCCAAACCCGTTAATTCCAACTTTTACTTCTGACATTTTAACAACCTCCTTGATTTGTTGAACTTTTAAAATCCAGGTATTTTCATACCGCCAGTGGCTTTTTCCATCTCTTCATTTGAACGCGCTTTCGCCAAATTCACGAATTCGTTGAAAGCACTTATGAGAAGGTCTTTAAGCATTTCCGAATCACCGAGCAAATCATTCGAAATGTTTATCTCCTTCACTTCATAATCGCAATTACCCTTTAGAGTTATCGCTCCGCCACCGACCGTTGCACTTACCTCTATATTTTTAAGATTTTCTTGAACTTGAGTGATTCTTTTCTGCATTTCCTGTGCTTGCTTCATTATGTTTCCCATATTTCCACCAAAACCGAAATTTTTTGCCATTACTCTCCTCCTTCTGGAAGAATCTTCCCTCCAAATAAACTCAACACTTTTATGATGGGATCCCTAAGTTTATCGTTCATTGAATCTATTGGAATCTTGGAATACGCAAAAACGAATCTCACATCTCTTGAAGTTACGCTCTTGAAATCATCGGTTATCATCTTATCTTTTTCTTTCAGAATTTCGTTCTGCAATAAAGTATAAGAGACGACAAGTATTCTATCTCCCAGATCTTTCAAATCCGCTTCAGAAAGCGCAACGTAAACGGAAAGATCTTTCTGCACATAAAATTGAATCAGCCTTTCAACATCAGTCTTTATTTCTTGATCAACTTTTTCAACCTGTCTAACCTGATCTGCCAAAGGCTGAACATTTGCTGAAGAAATTTTTTTGTACTTCAAAGCCTCAAATGCACTCATTACCTTGAAAAGATCGAATTGCTTTTCTTCATACCTTAAAATTTGGACAAGATCTCCTGCAAATTTTCCTATTGAAACCAAACCATCATCTTTTATCCTCTCTGAAGAATATTCTACCACACTTCTGAGAAAATTCATGACGTCCGTTCCCTGATTTTTTATTGAATCAACGACATGGATCAAAGCGTCAACGTTACCATCGAGAATTGATGTGATGTAACTTTCAACTGTTTCTATTGGACTATCTCCAAGCACAGAAAAAGTATCCGCGAGCGTTACTTTTTCGTTTGAAAACCTCGCGATTTCTTCGAGCATGCTTAAGGCATCTCTCATTCCACCCGCTGCCTCTTTTGAAATATGATCCAGCGCTGCGGCTTCGTATTCGATATTTTCGGCTTTACAAACATCTTCAAGTTTTGAACGTATGATATTTGGTGATATTCTTCTGAATTCGAGCACCTGACATCTTGATATGATTGTTTCCGGTACCTTTTGAATTTCCGTCGTTGCAAGTATGAAAATTGTTTTTTCCGGAGGCTCTTCAAGCGTTTTTAAAAGCGCGTTGAAAGCCTCTCTTGTAAGCATATGAACTTCATCTATTATGTAAACCTTGTATTTGAGTTTTGAAGGCATGTAAAAAACGCGATCCCTTATCGATCTTATCTCATCTATGCCTCTATTCGACGCGGCATCCATTTCTATCACGTCAAGAGTTCTTCCCGTGTCTATTTCAACACATGAATCACACACATTGCACGGATCGTAGCCATCAATGGGATGATCGCAATTCACACTTTTGGCAAGAATTCTTGCAACTGAAGTTTTTCCCGTTCCACGTGGGCCACTGAAAAGATAGGAGTGTGAAACTTTTCCGCTTTTAACCGCGTTGGAAAGCAACAATTTCACATGATCCTGTCCCAAAATCTCTTCAAAATTTTTAGGCCTATATTTTAAGTAAAGTGTGCCCATTTATTTCACCCATCTTTATTTTATACTAAACCAGTTTTAAATTCCGAATCATCGCTGCGGCAGGTGTCCCACTCGATGTCTGTCCTCGCTCCGCTGCGAAGGCCATCGAGAGGGCATCCTGCCCTTCGCTTAAATTAAATGAACATTCGACTTTTAAAGTTATTTAAGTATAACACAAAAATAGACATCAAAGATTAGGGACTGGAGAAAAAAACGGCAAATAGCAAACGGTAGGTGGCGCGTATATGAACCTAAATTTGATCAAGCATGTAAAGAGAAAGATATATCAAAAACCAAATTATTCCAAAAAAAGATGAAAATTCGATGATTTTAAAAAATTCAAAACCTTTGACAGTTGAAAATATGCTTAAAATTTCCCAACTGTTTAATCTCAAAAATCTTCCAACGTAGATGCCAAATCCTGACATCATGGAAACAAAGATGACGAATATCCACGACACAATTTTATTTCTATCGTCAAAAATCCTGTGGATTATGAAAAGCGAAAAAAAGCCGATGATTATCCCTGTAAATGTTGTCAGAATAAATTGGGCTAATTCAAACCACGGAATAAATCTAAAACTGTAAGCGAAAACATGATCTTTTAACACCATATAATCGCTGGGCTGGATGTGAATTATATCCGTCATAAGATAAGGAGCATTGGGATAGAAAAAAAGCCATATAACCCCGAAAAGCATCATGAATGTTGATTTAAGAACAGGTCTTATGCCAGATCTATAAATTAAAAAAATCAAAAATGAAAGTAAAAGTGGAATCCATGCAAGAAAAAGATTTAAAAGTAGAAAAGATGTTTGCCCGTTTTTGTAGAAAACCATCTCATACGTTATAAGCATCACAGTTACAATCGTCAGAGAAAATGGAATTAAAAATATTTTTTTCAAAGTTTCATACCTTTCGTATTCGATCCGTAATTTCCGGTATAGCAGAAGTCACCTCACGGCATCATGCTCTCTGCCTCCGTCCGCCTTTTCCACGCGCTACCGGCTACCCGCCACGTGCTGTTTTGCTGATTACCGATCACGCGTTACTCCTAACTGCTTTTTCTCTAATCTCTTTTTTACTTTTATCCTATTTGTCAAGTCAATCAATTATATACTGAACCGACTTTAAATTCCGAATCGTAGCGATGGCAGGTGCCCCCACTCGATGTCTGGTCCTCGCAGGCTGCGGAGGCCATCGAGAGGGCATCCTGCCCTCCGCTTTGGTAAACAAGCATTCATCTTTTAAAGTGAATTATGATATAATTTCACCGAAGGAAGGTATCTTTGATGATAGAAACTTTGAAAAAATTTTATGACAAATATCAAGAACTCAACAAAATTCTTTCCGATCCCGAAGTCATGAAGTCTCCAGAAGCAGTTATAAAATATTCAAAAGCACTTTCAGAAGTGGAAGAACCGGCAAAGATCTATGAAAGTTATTTAAAAATAAAAAACGAGATCGAAGAATTACAATCTCTTGATTCTACAGATATTCATGACGAGATCATCAAGGAAATTTCTCAAAAGAAATCTGAACTCGAACAAATCGAAAACATGTCCGGTGAATTCATAGAATCTCTTGATTCTGATGTCGGAAGAAACGTCATAGTCGAGATAAGAGGTGGTGTCGGAGGACAGGAAAGCGCTATTTTTGCAGGAGATCTGTTGAGAATGTATTTAAAATATGCTGAAAAGCACAAACTCAGCGCTGAAATTCTTGACTCACATGAGACAGAACTTGGCGGTTTCAAAGAAGTTATATTTTCTGTCTGGGGAAAAAGCGCATACAAACTTTTCAAGTACGAAAGTGGGGTTCACAGGGTGCAGAGGGTACCTGTAACGGAAGCATCCGGAAGAATTCACACTTCAACTGCAACTGTTGCAGTGCTTCCAGAAGCAACAGAAGTTGATGTTCAGATAAACCCTGATGATTTAAGAGTTGATACTTTCAGATCATCTGGAGCCGGAGGTCAGCACGTCAACAGAACCGAATCGGCCGTAAGGATAACACACATTCCAAGTGGAACTGTTGTCGTGTGCGAATCTGAAAGATCTCAGATTCAAAACAGAGTCATAGCGATGAAGATATTAAGAGCAAGACTTTTTGAGATCAAAAAGCGTGAAGAAGAAAGCAAAATGTCTGACATGAGAAGAACTCAAATAGGAATGGGTGAAAGAAGCGAAAAGATAAGGACTTACAATTTTCCGCAAAACAGGGTGACAGATCATAGAAATGGTTTTACGGATCACAGACTTGAAGAGGTTATGAATGGCGATTTGGACGAAATAGTGAAATCGTTGACAGAATGGGAAATGCAAATGATGGCAAAGGAAGGGTGATTGGCGTGAAAAAAAGTTTCTTCTTTTTTGTGATCGTGGCAGCAGGTATTCTTGCTTTGATACTTTCTGGGTGTTTTCAGATGCAAACTACAATTTCTTTTGATTCATACATTCAAACGACACCTTTTTCATCGATATCTCATATTTACATATTCATAAAATCGATAAATGCCAACAACAACAGTATAGGTGTTCCAAATTTAAACCAAGAATACGATCTTGTTCCTTTAACTAACATCAACAACTTTTACACGGCAAATCAAATTCCAGGCCTTCAAAATCTTGCATTCAGCGGAAATGGACCCTTTTCTATCAACTCAATTTCAATGAACATAGGGCCAGTTGCGACCGTCGTAACCGGAAACGGTTCTCAATACTTTATACCGGTTGCAACGACGATAACTGTTCCGTTTTACAATTACAATAACCAATCGATGCAACAGGCGCCCTTGCAAATAAACGCAGGACAGAATAAGACGGCGTTGATTTTATGGAATCTTTCACAATTGTTTGGTTCATCTCAATCTCCCGTCACTTTAAGCGCAAGCGGTTTCGATATGTCCAATCTTATAACTTTCAACATCATCTACAAAGCGTCCAACGTTACCTTAAGCGATCCATCACTTTACACAGGTTCCTATCCGGCTTACAGATTTGCGGAGATCTACGACTCTTTGGTTTACGGCAATAAAACCTACAGTCTTACGGCTCAGGGATACTGGAACACACTGACAGACGCTTACGATTTCACATTTTATCCATTTGCAGCACCGACATCGAATGGATACACGGTATCTTTTTCAATTAAAAGTGCGACGGAAACTTTTCTTCCAAGTGCGACAGTTACAAGTATTCAAAATACCGTCACCATTCACGCAAGTAACATAACGATAACACCGACCGATTGATTTCATGAAGAAAAAGATACTTATCGTTGTACTTTTGATAATAGCCGGATGGCTTGTGTATTTTGATATCACGTCGTACATTTCTTACGTGAAAACCAAAAATGAATATGAAATTGTCCTTAAAAAATATCAAAATACAAAAAATGAACTGGATTACATCCAACAAACTATGAAGGAGTTGCAATCTCAAATTGCGAATGGTGGTAACCACAGCCCATAAACCAGATAATCAACAGATAAATAGAGCAAAATCACTTTCTGTCCAGTTAGGATGTAAGTATATTCCAAGACGTCATTTCAGATTTATCGAAGATGAAGTTGTCATAATAACGGAAAGAAATGGGATATCTGCCATGAAGGATGGAAAACATCTTTTTTTCCATCCTTCTTTGGCTGTTTTGAGAAAATCCAATTTCGAACTCGGTCAGAGAGATTATCTTATAGAATCACTTTCTCTCAAAGGAAACGAAAAGGTGCTCGATTGTACTTTAGGACTCGGAAGCGAGGCTATTTTGATAGCCCATTTTTTACCCGAAGGAAAGGTTAAATGTCTTGAAAGTTCAAAGATAGTGAAAATGATCGTCGAAAATGGTTTACAAGAAGAAAATTTACCGGACTGGGTAGTCGATGCCTCTAAAAGGATTGAGATATATGAGGGTAACTACAAAGTGTTCATAAGAAAATCGAGAGAGCAATTTGATTGCATCTACGTTGATCCGATGTTTGAACATCCCGAATTAAAATCGGTGGCAATGAACAGTTTAAGGCCTTTTGCCGATTATTCCGGAATAACAAATGAGGACTTGGAAATAATGAAAAAGATCACAAAAAGGATCGTCGTCAAGGCAAGGTGGAATGACTCGATCTTTGAAAAATACAAGTTTGACAGAGTGGTGGGCAGTTTAAAAAGCAACATAGGTTATGGAGTGATTGAACTTTGAAGATACCGCTGATAATGGGACCTACTGCCGTTGGCAAAAGCGATTTTGCCGTTAAACTTGCAAAGATCATCGATGGAGAGATAATCTCAGTCGATTCAATGCAGATTTACAAATACATGGATATTGGGACCTCAAAGGTAGATATGGAAATAAGAAAAGAAATTCCCCATCATATGATAGACATCGTAAAACCTGATGAAGATTTTGACGCCAAACAATTCAGAGATGAGACAATAAAGGTAATTGACGAAATCATATCAAGAAACAAATATCCCATTCTGGCAGGCGGTACAGGTTTTTATTTTGAGGCTTTAAAATATGGCATTTTTGAAGGCCCTTCCAAAAACAAAGAAATAAGGGAATCTCTTTTGAAAATAGAAAGAGAAAGCAACGGATCGCTTAGAAGGATACTTTCAAAGATTGATCCTGTTGCTTTTGAAAAATTCGATGCCAGTGATCTCACAAGAATTGTAAGGGCGATAGAAGTTTACGTACTTACCGGAAGACCGATATCCGAACTCTGGAAAGAAAGATCCGAAGATGAAAGATTTACAATTTTTGTGCTTTACAGAGAAAGGAATGATCTTTACAGGCGAATAAACGAAAGAGTTGAAAGTATGTTTGATCATGGATTTGTGGAAGAAGTTCAAAATTTGCTGAAAATGGGATATTCTAAAGATTTGAAAGCCATGAGATCCATAGGATACAAAGAAGTGGTACAATATCTTGAAGGAGAGATCGGTATCAACGAATGTGTTGAAATGGTTAAACTTGCCACACGTCATTATGCCAAAAGACAATTGACATGGTTTAGAAGATATGAAGATGCGGTGTGGATAAATCTTTCGAATGGAGAGGAACTATCCTTGAACAAGGTGCTTAAAATCATTGAATGGGGGGCCTAATGGTGGAAAAACAAAATTTACAGGACAGATTGTTGAACTATTTGAGAAAGCGAAAGATCGAAGCCAAAGTTTACCTCGTGAATGGATTTCAGGTGAAAGGACTTGTCAGATCCTTTGATAATTACACGGTTCTCATTGAAAGCGGAAGGCAACAAAATATGGTCTACAAACATGCCATAAGCACGATAATTCCCGTTGAATATGTTGAACTGGGCGAGGCCCTTGGCAAGGAAGTTTTGGAAGAGGAGGAAAACGAAGAACAAGGTTGAAAAAGGCGATATTGTTGGGTGCAACTTATTCAAAATGGCTTAACATAGAAAAAAGCCTTGGTGAACTTGCGCTGCTTTTAAAAAGCATTGACATCGATCCTGTTATGAGTTTCTGGCAAGTTTTGAGGACACCGCTTCCTTCTTATTTGGGAACCGGAAAACTGAACGAAATCGCCCGTTACATAAAAATGTACGAAGCCGATGGAGTTGTGACGGATGATGAACTTAACTCTGTTCAAAGGACAAGCCTTGAAAAAATGCTTAAAGTCGAAGTTTTAGACAGAACTCAGGTAATACTGAAAAACTTTTCAAGGAGTGCGACAACGCAGGAAGGAAAAATAGAGGTAGAACTTGCAACTTTGGAATACGCGCTTTCCCATCTTATAAAGTCTAAAGACATGTCGCGTCTCGGCGGTGGCATAGGAACAGTTGGGCCGGGGGAATCCAAACTCGAAATGGATAGAAGGACTATAAAAAGAAAAATCTCTTTGTTAGAGACAGAAATTGAAAAAATATCGAGAGAGAAAATGACCAAAAAGAGCAAACGAATCTCTTCAATAATACCAAAAGTATCGATAGTGGGTTATACCAATGCCGGAAAATCGATGCTTCTGAAATCGTTGAGTGGATTTGAAATCAAAAGTGAAGACAGACTTTTTACAACTTTGGATCCTATAACAAGAAAAGTGTGGATAGGAGAAAATCTTTACGCCTTGTTTTCCGACACCGTCGGTTTTATATCAAAACTTCCAACTCAACTTGTTAAGGCTTTTAAGTCAACACTTGACGAGATAAAAGACGCCGATCTCATTTTACTCGTTATCGATGGATCTGATGATGATTTTGAAAAGAAAATGCAGGTATCGATAGACACTATATCCGAAATAGGTGTCACAGATATACCGATTTTAAAAGTCATAAACAAAATAGACCTTTGCGATTCGAATCGTTTATCCGCTTTGTCAAGAGAATATCCCGATACCATTTTTGTTTCGGCACTGAAACGACTTTACCTTGATGAATTACTTTCAAAAATTCGAGATGAATTGACGAAGGACTATATTAATCTCGAAAAGGAAGTTGACGCATCTCAATGGCAGAGGATCATCGGAATGGAAGGAATAAGAATAATGAATTTTAATTCATCTGACGGGAAAGTACATGCGAAACTCAAGATCAATCCCGTTATTTTATCAAAAATAACAGAGGTTCAAAATGTGGTTTAACAAAAAGCCAAAGGGCAAAGGCCCCCTGTACTTTGAAAAAGAAGGAATTTTCATGTACACGCAAAGCAAACAGGGCACTTTGTTTCGCACGATACTTAGAAAAGGATACGATTTTCAATCGAATTACGATGAAGGACCGGCCATAATTTTGGATAAAGAACTTGTCGGCCAGCGATCAGACGATCTTTTGAGCGTTCATGTTGAATTAGATGAAAATTACAATGTTATATCTTCAGAGATAAACGGAGGTAAATTCCTGACTCCGGAAGAATATGAAGAACTTTCAAAGAAGGAGGAACCAAAGTGAAGAAACTTTTCACAAGCGAAAGTGTTACTGAAGGCCATCCGGACAAGATAGCAGATCAGGTTTCGGATGCAATTTTGGATGAGGCAATAGCGCAGGATCCGGAAAGCAGAGTTGCCATTGAAACCTTTGTGGTCAGAGGAGAGGTTATGGTCGGAGGACAGATGACGACGAAAGCGTACATAGACATTCCGTCCGTTGTGCGCAAGACCGTACTTGACATAGGATACACAAGGGCCAAATATGGCTTTGACGGTGAAACATGCGCGGTTGTAACGGCCATAGACGAACAATCACCGGATATAGCCCTTGGAGTAGATGAAGCCTTTGAAGTAAAAGAGGGAGAGAAAGTTTCAGATCCTCTTGAAAAACTCGGTGCGGGAGATCAGGGTATAATGTTTGGATATGCAAGCGATGAAACTCCTGAATATATGCCTTTGAGCATATCTCTTGCCCATAAACTTGCAAGAAGACTTTCCGAAGTTAGAAAGACAAAAACTCTTGATTTTCTAAGGCCTGACGGTAAAACTCAGGTAACAGTGGAATTCGATGATGACGGAAAACCTATTGCGGTTGATGCCGTTATAATATCCGCCCAGCACGATCCGAATGTTTCGAGAATCGACCTTGAGAATGGAATACACGAAGAGGTTATAAATAAAATAATTCCTCATGAGTATTTCACAAAAGAAACCAAGATATACATAAATCCAACGGGACGATTTGTGATAGGCGGCCCTATGGGTGATACAGGACTGACCGGCAGAAAAATAATAGTCGATACCTACGGCGGAGTTGCGCCTCACGGTGGCGGTGCTTTCAGCGGAAAAGATCCGACCAAAGTTGACAGATCGGCGTCTTACATGGCAAGGTATGTTGCAAAAAATATAGTTGCCGCCAAACTTGCCCATAAATGCCTGATTCAGGTTGCTTACGCCATCGGTGTTGCAAGACCAGTTTCGATTTTTGTTGATACTTACGGAACCGGTGTTATTCCGGACATGGAATTGACGAAGATCGTGAATCAAATTTTTGATTTTAGACCCGGTGCCATAATAAAGAATTTGAATCTCAGAAAACCTATCTACAAACAACTTGCCGCTTACGGTCACCTTGGAAGGACAGATCTCGATCTTTCTTGGGAAAAGACGGATAAGATCCAAAATTTAAAGGCAGCGGTGAAAGTTTGAATGGAAGAATATGATGTAGTCGTAATAGGTGCAGGACACGCAGGGGTTGAAGCAGCCCTTGCAACCGCAAAGCAGGGTTTTAGAACCCTGCTTTTGGGTATAAATCTTGATAACGTTGCATGGACACCATGTAATCCTGCGGTTGGAGGACCAGCAAAAGGAATAATCGCAAGAGAAGTCGATGCACTGGGCGGCGCGATGGCAAAGATAACAGATGAGGCCATGATAAACATAAGAGTGTTAAACACCTCGAAAGGACTTGCGGTTCAAGCGCTAAGGGCTCAGGTGGACAAATATCTTTACTCAAAAACGGCAAAACAAATTCTCATGGAACAGAAAAATTTAACTTTACGCCAGGGAGTGGCGACTGATCTGATCGTCGAGGAAGGAAAGGTCGCCGGTGTCGGCACATCCCTTGGCATTTTGTACAAATGCAAAGTTGCGATAGTCACCACTGGCACATTTCTTGGCGGGAAAATTTTCATAGGGCCAAACTCAATGCCGGCAGGTCGCCTTGGAGAACCTCCCGCAGAAGGTTTAACTGAGAGTCTCAGAAAATACGGTATAAATATGAAAAGGTTTAAAACCGGTACGCCACCGAGAGTTTTAAAATCATCGATTGATTTTTCAAACCTTGAAAAGCAAGAAACGGCAGACGAACCGCTGGCATTTTCATACTCAGATGATCCAAAAATTTTACCCAAAAATTATCCTTGTTTCATAACAAGAACAAGCACCGTAACCCATGACATAATAAGAGAAAATCTTCATTTCTCTCCAATGTACGGAGATGTCAAACTCATCCATTCGGTCGGACCACGTTATTGTCCTTCAATAGAGGATAAGGTCGTGAAATTTCCAAATAGAGATTCCCATCAACTTTTCGTCGAGCCGGAAGGAATAGATTCAATGGAATATTACATAAACGGCTTTAGCACATCCCTACCTTACGATGCTCAGGTAAGAATGCTTCACACGCTTCCGGGCTTTGATCATGCGGTGATAATAAGACCTGCTTATGCAGTTGAATACGATTACGCGGATCCGACACAACTTTATCCAACCCTCGAATCCAAAATGGTTGAAAATCTTTACTTCGCAGGGCAGGTTAACGGCACAAGCGGTTACGAAGAGGCCGCAGGACAGGGCATAATGGCCGGATTGAATGCCGGATTGAAGTTAAAAGGAGAAGATCAGATTGTGCTTGGACGTCACGAGGCTTACACCGGCGTTATGATAGACGATCTTGTCTTCAAAGGTGTAGACGAACCTTACAGGATGCTTACCTCAAGGGCTGAGTACAGGTTGCTTTTAAGAGACGACAACGCACACTTGAGACTTACGAAGTACGGTTACAGTGGTGGCATAGTTGACAAAGATTTCTACGAAAGAGTTCTGAAAATCGAAAAAGGTGTAAATGAGACGATTGAAAGATTTAAAACGGTTAAAATCAAAATATCAAAGGATTTCAAAAATTTGGACATTCAAAAAACGCTTTCGCTTTTCGAACTTTTGAAAATTCCGGGTGTATCTTACTCGGACATAGTCGAATTCGATCCCCAACCAATTACCGATGCAGAATTGATAAAAGAAGTTGAAATAGAAGTTCACTACGGTGGATATATATCTAAAGAAATTCAGGAAGCACAAAAACTTTCAAAATTGGATAAGATAAGAATACCTCCAGATTTTGACTTTTCAAAAGTTGTTGGAATTTCAACAGAATCAAAACAAAAACTCATCAAAATGAAACCCATGACACTCGGCCAGGCTGCAAGAATTCAGGGAGTTACTCCAAGCGATTTATTTCTTCTGAGTTCAAAGATAAAGGGTTAATCTGTAATCGCATCATCCACACATTACGTTTTAATGAATAAATTTTCCAATTTGTTTTCATAAATCTTAATTGACATCTTGCTTTAAGATGAAGTATAATTTTCATATCTTGATGAAAGGGGATGAAGTAATTGAAACTAAGGGGTAAAATAATTTTACTCTCTCTTTCTGTACTTGTGATAGCCATTGTCTTGAGTGGATGTTTTCTCATGCCTCCAACCGTTAAGTTCACCGCTCCAACATCGCTCAACAACTCGGCCTATCCGGTTAATTCTCCCATAACCTTTGCATGGTCAGGCGAAAGTGGACTTACGTACACGTTAACTTTGTCCGCCTCTGGTGTTGGTCCAATAACGTTGCTGTCCAATTCAAATCTAACCACTTATCAAACATCGATAGCGACCCCTGGTGTTTACACGGCCCAAATCGTGGGTAAAACAGGTTTAGGTGGAACCGGCAAGGATACCACAACCTTCAACGTTACATCTTTGAAAGTCACGAATGCCGCTACAGTTTACGCTACAGACAATGTCTCTGTATCGTGGAAATCTCTTGACAACAAACCCCACACGTATCTTTACTCTATAACAAACGGTGCAACGTGGATCTCAACGACACAGACAACTGCCACCTTTACAGGATTGTCAGATGGAAATTACACCTTCATGGTACAACTTGCCAATGCTCACGTACCTCCGACCGTTTACAATTTTGAAATTTTGACCGCAGGGCCAACGATAGGAATAGCCGTTTCCGACAGAACCGAAGGTGGCTTTTACGGAATAGGCTCTCATCCTCAGGGTAGATATGCAGAAATAAGTTGGGCTTCCGATCAAAAATTGGGTGCTTTACTTGTGAGATTTTACCTTTACGGGCCTTTGGGGACGGGTATAAGATACAGACTCAACATATCGCCGACCGGCCAGTGGGTTGTGCTTCCGGCAACATCGACGGCCCAGCAATGGTATTTGATTCCTCATCCGAACACGAATACCGACATGATAGTTTCGGCAACAGGTCCTGGCAGTTTGCAGGTCTACGATATGAGTGGAAATGCTTACAACGTACCTGCGTTCCAGTTAGGCCAAACCTATGCGATAGGTATGTTACCTATAAACTGGCTTGGAACACAAGGGTCTTTTTCAATAGCCCCATTTGTGCTCAGCGAAAGATACGGACTTTCGAATATGCCACAGATGTACGTGGGATACAACACAACTTCAGTTGCAACAGGCGGGTCTTTTGTTGCATCTGTTTACGATCCGAATTTAACAGCGTATGCATCCGGTACTCATGAAATAGTCAACGATAACGTCGATCATACCGACATCACGACGAACAACGGTTTGATGTACATGCAGTTCTCCGTTCAACTTGCTACGGGTCTTCAACTTGATAACGTTACATTCCCGGACATGATGGCAGGCAAAGTTAACCTGTCGACGTACAAATACGACGCAAATAGTGGAATTTTGACGGTTTACAGAGGATTCGTAAATCCAGTCCCAGATGCTGTGACTGCAACATCTGCAACTGACGTAGCCGTCCAGATTCAGTGCACGGTGCCTGCAACTTACAGCGGATCTTACGCGTATGCCAGTATAATATATGAAGGCTACTTTGGTTACGAAGGATACAGTAATCTCAATCCCGTTTTCAAAGACAACTCTTTGAGAAACATAGACGGTGTTGTGATTTTGAGATCCGTGCCCGTAGTTTCCGTTAGCAGTGCACAGTAAACGGGGTGATTGATATGAAAAAGATTACGTTTATCTTGATCGCTTTGGTTTTAGTATCGGCCTTTGCGTTTGGAGTTTCTTTAGGTGCGCAGACGGTTATGAGTACAGCCACCGTTGAAGCGATAAACGCCCAAAATGCCCAAGTTGGCCTTCCATGGATAGCCGGACTTAACGGATTTAACGGAAAGACAATAGGACAATTGGCTGTCATGAACGGATGGAGGCCTTTGCCAAAGGATTTTGTTTCCGCATTTCTTACCAGAAAGTTAACGACAACAGATGACATGCTTATGGGATCTTACACGATGTTCAATCCATTGACGATGAATGGATCGAACCTTCCGACCGCTTACGATCTCAGCAACCAATTCGTGCAATATCCCGGTATTTCTTACGTTACACCTGTCAAAGATCAGGGATATCATGGCACATGCTGGGCTTTTTCTACAACGGAAACCTTTGAAACGGCCCTTGCCATGCAAGGCGTCGTATCTCCATCGGCCATACCTGTCTTATCGACACAATTCGCCGCATATCATGACGTCGATTGGAACCTTTTAAGTGCGGCAAATGGATGGGTAGTTCAGGATTCTAATTACGATGCGGGCGGAAGTCAGTATTTTGCGATGTACAACGCTGTAAGGTACGGAATGCCTCCTGCCACTGATTTCCCGACGATATCTTACGAGAATTCTCCGTGGATAGAATGGGATCCTCAAAATTCGAACTGGCAAAAAGATTTGATTTATTCGCAGGGTACACTTTTACTGCTCAGCGCTCCCGAAGAGGCTTACTACTACAACGTGAGTTACGATCAATACATAGATGCGATAAAGACGATGATAATGAAGTACGGATCCGTCAGTGTCTCTTTCGCAGTGCCGGCGGACTTTTTTGGTTACGCGGGTGGTGTCTATGTTCCTGTAAATCCAGGAACTCCTTCTAATCCTTACGAAGGTGGCCATGCCGTTCAGATAGTCGGATGGATAGACAATTATGTTGCTTCCAATGGCCAGACTTACAACGTATGGATAGTTAGAAATTCATGGGGCACCAGTTGGGGCATGAATGGATACTGGCTGCAGCCGTGGGTAACGCCTCAGGAATATGCCTCAGGAAATGTGCCGGCATGGAAATTCGAATCTTACGGTAACTGGTTCTTCGTTCCGATCTTCAAAACGGTCAACGCCGCTTATTCTCAGGCCGATTTCAACAACGATGGATACGTCAACATGACAGACTGGAACCTGCTCGTAGGTGCCATGCAGCAGACAAATCCGTCTTCTGAAACTATATCCAAATACGATATAGGTGTGCCAAAGACCGGAAAGATAGGCGGAGGATCTTTGGAACAATTCATGTACTTGTGGAATCTCGCAACCCAGAGCGGACACTAAAAGTTAACAAAACAATAAAGGGCGCTAAATGCGCCCTTTATCATTTTAACTGACTTTATGGTAAAATATTCTGTGTTTGTGAATAGAGGTGGTAGAGATTGAAAATAGGAATTCCAAGAGCGTTATATTTTTACGTGTATTATCCAATGTGGTACGGATTTTTTTCATCGCTTGGCCATGAGATAAAGTTGTCAGTCCCGACGAACAAGGAGATCATAAATTTAGGTGTTTCTCATTCCGTTGATGATATATGCATTTCTGTTAAAGTTTTTCATGGTCACGTTAAATATCTGCTCGATAAAAAGGATGTGGACTTTGTTTTCGTTCCAAGGATTGCGAGCGAGGAGAAATACAAGTACACATGTCCAAAACTGGCCGCTCTTCCCGATCTTATGAGAAGCGCTTTTGTGAGGGATGCAAGTAGAATTTTAACGGCAACTTTCTACACAAGGCAGGGAGAAAAACCGATCATGGAAGGATTTGAAGATATAGGAAAACAACTCGGAGATTCGGACGAAAAGATAAAAATGGCCGTTAAGATGGGTATAAAGTACCAAAAACTTGCCGTTAAATCTTTAAGATCAGGTCATACTTTTCTTGATGTTGTAAAAAACATACGTGATCTCGATTCATTGATAAAGAAGCCGGTTCAAAAACAACCTTACACAGTGGCACTTGCTGGATTTCCATACGATGTTTATGACACTTTTACCAACGGAGATGTCATATCCAAACTCGAAGATTCCGGAGTCGGCATAGTCACAACTGACATGTTAGATCCAAAAGTTTACAAGCATTACTCCAAATACATGATAAAAGACCTTTTCTGGTATCAGGCAAACGCGGCGGCAAAAGGTGGGATGTACTACATAGATGCACCTGATATCGATGGCGTTATAAGCATATCATCTTTTAATTGCGGCATAAGTTCTATATACCAAAAATTGCTTGATCTTTACTCCAAAGAGATGGGAAAGCCTGTTATGCATATAATAGTGGATGAACAAACGGGAGACGCAGGTCTTGCAACGAGAATAGAAGCATTCATCGATCTCATACGCGTGAAAAGAGGTGATGGTCTTGTCGCACAAACGAATAACTTACACGGTACCGAGGATGGGGTACACGTACGCAGCCTTTGAAAGTTTCTTCCAAATACTCGGATACGACGTGATAATACCTGAACCAACAAACACAGAAACCATAAAGGAAGGCGTTTCCAATTCGCCGGAATACATGTGTTTTCCGTTTAAAATATTGTTAGGACAGTTTGAAAGGGTGCTTGAACAGAATCCGGACAGATACTTCAAAATGGTTTCTCTCGAAAGTTACGGACCTTGCAGATTTGGATATTATAGTCCATTGTATTACAAAATTTTAAGAGACAAAGGCTTTACGAATTTTGAAGTTGTAAATGTCGAAGGAATTTATCCGCCACTTTACAGAGGCATACCGAGATTTTTCAAAAAACTCATAAAACTGACAGGATTGCATGCACCATGGACGGTTGTCAAAGCCTTCGTTATAGCCGGATGGAAAGTGTACGCAGTTGAACAACTCGAGAAAAAACTTTATTACCTTATTCCAAGAGAAAAAGTTTCCGGATCGACTGAAAAGATCTTCAACGGAGCGGTTGAAAAAATAAGACATGCACCAAACAAAGTTAAGGCCATCAAAAAGATTTTAAAAGATGAAATTGAGAAGATGGATAAAAATCCCCACGTCGAACGAGACGATCTTCCCAAAATAGGTCTCGTCGGAGAGGCTTACATATTGATGGACTACAGCAATAATCTTGACATAGAGAAAAAATTGGCCTACATGGGAGTAGATGTGGACAGATCTTTGAGAGTTACAAACTGGACGCTTGATAGGCTTATAAAGGCAAAATCTCATAAAGCCCACATGCTTGAGGTTAACAAAGGATATCTTGACTTTTTCATAGGCGGAGATGGACAGGAAAGTATAATGAATACCATCCTTTACAAGAAAGCCGGATACGACGGCGTCATTCAGGCCCAGCCGTTTGGATGTTTGCCCGAGACAGCGGCGAAAGAAATACTCACAAAGGTAAGTGAGGATTACGACATCCCAGTCTTAAGCCTCGCTTTCGATGAACAAACCGGAGAAGCCGGATTCGTAACAAGACTTGAGGCTTTTGTCGATATGATAAAAAGCAGAAGACAGATAAAAACAGACGAAAAAAGAAAAGAGTCTGTAACGGTTAAAAGTTAAAGAGGTGAAAGAATTGTCAAAACAGGTTGCGTTGGGAATAGATGTTGGTTCGGTTACGACGAAAGTCATCTTCGTCGATGAGAATGACGAAATAATAGAAGGTCTTTACATTCGAACGAAAGGGAATCCGATAGATACCATAAAGGCAGGTATGATAGAGGCATACAACGTCATCACTTCAAAATTCGGTGATATAGAAGTTATAGCCGTTGGTACAACAGGAAGTGGAAGGCAACTTGCAGGCGTTGTTGTCGGAGCCGACATCATAAAAAACGAAATATCCGCACACGCCTACGCTGCAATTCACGAAGTGCCCGATGTATCTACGATCTTCGAAATAGGCGGACAGGACTCAAAGATAATCTTCATAAGAAACGGTGCAGTTATCGATTTTGCCATGAACACGGTTTGTGCGGCCGGAACAGGATCTTTTCTTGATCATCAGGCTGAAAGAATCGGGGTAGATATAGAAAAGTTCGGAGATTATTCGCTAAGGGCCACAAATCCGGTTAGAATAGCCGGCAGATGCACGGTTTTTGCAGAATCCGACATGATTCACAAGCAGCAGATGGGAGCGACTTCCGAAGATATAATAGCCGGACTTTCCGAAAGCCTCGTTAGAAATTACCTTAACAACCTTGCCAGAGGAAAAGAATTGCTTCCAAAATTCGTTTTCCAAGGCGGTGTCTCCGAAAATATAGGCATAGTAAAGGCCTTTGAAAATGCAGTTGGATCAGAGGTCATAGTGCCAAAGAACAACAAACTCATGGGAGCATGGGGCGTTGCGATGCTTGCAAAGAGAGAAATCGAGATAACAGGCCAAAAGACGAATTTCAAAGGCTTCAAAGTGACAGAACTTGAACACAAAACTCGAGTCTTTTACTGCGATGGTTGTGCAAATAACTGCGAAGTTTACGAAGTTATAGAAAATGGTGAAACCATAGCCTATTGGGGCGACAGATGCGGAAAATGGTCTAACAGATTGACGTCCAGAGTGAGAAGAACCGAAAGGGCGGACAGAAGGCAATCCGAAGAAATAAATAGCGAGAAGTGAACGGTGAATAACAAAAAACATTCAAGTGTGCTAAACAAACTTGTCGGTATTCTTGACAAAGTCGAAAAACCCAGCAGATACATAGGGAATGAGTATAACTCGATAAAAAAAGATGCCGAACTTTCGATGTGTCTTATCTTTCCCGATCTTTATGATGTCGGGATGTCTCATTTTGGGGTAAAAATTCTCTACGATATCATCAATAAAAGTGATTTTGCGAAATGCGAAAGATCTTATTTGCCATGGTTCGATATGCAAAAAGCGATGATGGAGAATGACGTATCTCTTTATTCGTATGAAACTTACACTCCGATAAAAGAATTCGATGTGATAGGTTTCACACTTCAGTACGAAATGTCGTATCCCAACGTTTTAAGATCGCTAAAACTCGGTGGCATACCGATAAAAAATTCTCAAAGATCTGACGCCGATCCTTTAGTCATTGCAGGGGGACCGTGTGTTTTTAATCCTGCACCGATGGAAGAGTTCATAGACGCATTTCTCATCGGAGACGGGGAAGAGGCAACGATAGAAATGCTTAGGGCAATAAAAAAAGGAAGATCGCGATCGGAAAAACTTGAATTTTTAAGCACGGTAGAAGGAGTTTATGTACCGGGTTATAATTACAAAGTCAGAAAAAGAGTCATTTCTGAAATGAAAAACGATTGGGCTCCAACAGATCAGATAATTCCGTACACCGAAATAGTTCATGACAGAGGTGTGGTCGAAATAATGAGAGGATGCACAAACGGATGCAGATTTTGCCAGGCCGGCATGGTGTACAGACCCGTACGTGAAAGAAGTGCCAACGACATCTTTGAAATCTCTAAAGAAATAATTAAAAAAACAGGATACGAAGAGTTGAGTTTGTTATCTTTGAGCAGTGCGGATCATAGTCAAATAGAAGATGCAGTTTCTTTGCTTAAAAACATCAAAGATACTTCCATTTCGATACCATCCACACGTGCAAATGCCTTCACAGTGGAAATCGCAAAAGCCATCGGTACGATTCGAAAAAGTGGCATAACGATAGCGCCAGAAGCGGGCACGCAAAGGCTAAGAGATGTCATAAACAAAGGTATAACGGAAGAGAATATTTTTTCGGCTGCAAGAATGGCACGGAACAACGGATGGAATAAGATAAAACTTTATTTTATGATCGGACTTCCGACTGAAACGGACGAAGACGTTAAAGCCATAGGAGTTATGCTTGATAAGATAAAGCGCATGGGCTTTCATGAAGTTTCCGCAACGGTAGGAGTATTCGTTCCAAAAGCACACACTCCGTTTCAATTTGATGCGCAAATAATGCCGGATGAGGCCTTCAGAAGATTTAAACTTTTGAACTGGACAAGAAGATTCGCGAAGTTGAGTTTCACCGATCCATACAAAGCAATTATAGAAGGTGTACTTTCAAGAGGAGACAAAACTGTTGGAGAAGTTGTTGAAGAAGCGGAAAAAAGCGATGTTATCTTTGCCGACTGGGATGAGATGTTCGATCCAGATAAGTGGATGAAAATTTTTGAAGACAAAAAAATAGCACTTCAAAAAATCATGGAAGCAAAATCTTTTAAAGATCCTTTCCCGTGGGATTTTGTAGATTCCGGAATTTCAAAAGGATTCTTATGGTCAGAACATTTGAAGTCTTTAAAAGCAGAACTCACGCCCGATTGCAGAAATGGATGCACCGGATGTGGTGTATGTCAGAAATTCAACGTTGATAACGTGATACAGGAAGGTATTGCAAGGTGAAATATCTTTTTTATTACAAGCGCACCGGACTTTTGAGGTATCTCTCGAATCACGAAACCATGAGAATGATCGAGAGAATTCTGAGAAGAACCGGCGGTGAATTCAAAATGACCGAAGGTTTTCATCAAAGAATGAAATTGTCATTTGGTCAGGCTTTACCGACAGGTGTAATAGACAGATCTGGCCTTTTTTTGTTATCGACAGATGAAATTTTAGACGGAGAATTTTTAAAAGTTGCCAACTCAATTTCACCTTTAGGATTTGAGATATCAAAAACAGAGATTGTGAATGACAAATTTGAACTTGGCAAATCGATAGATGGATACATCTTCAAATTGATCTTCTTAAGAGCGCCTGAAGTACATGACGGATGGAAAATAGAAGAAAAAGGAAAAATCTGGGTGGCAGGATTTTTTAACGTTTTTAATTCTCATTCACCGAAACCAGATGAATTCGGACAATACCTGACCATCAGGGATAGCGTCATTTTCAAGGGTGGGATTTGATTGTTTTTCAACATTTTTAAAAAATTAAAAAAGATCACCACGAAACGCATATCCGGCTTCTCTTATTTTGGGAAATGGTTAATACTTGGAATAATAATTGGGGTTTTAAGCGGATTCGCAGCGACTTTACTTTATTACTCGGTTGAAATATCCGAGAAATTTTTTCTCGGATACTTGCTTGGTATGAATATTCCACACACGATAAGTGATGGAGGAATTCTTAATTATTCTGTCGATAGAATATACCTCATTCCCATTGTCGTAATCGCCGGAGCTTTTATCTCCTCTCTCTTAGTTTACAAGTTTGCTCCTGAAACTGAAGGAGACAGTAAAGCGATAGAAGCATATCATCAAAAGCAAGGAAAGATAAGATGGCGTGTTGCACCTATAAAGCTTATAGCCTCTGCGCTTGTTATAGGATCCGGAGGAAGTGCAGGAAGAGAAGGACCAAGTTCCCAGATTTCGGCAGGACTCGGTGCCATGGTTGCGGATATACTAAAACTCAATTCCGAAGACAGAAGAAAAATGGTTGCAATAGGCATAGGCGCAGGTATAGGAACGATTTTCAAGTCTCCTATTGCCGGAGCACTTATATCCGCAGAAATACTTTACAAAAGGGATTTTGAACCTGATGTGATATATCCCGCCATTGTTGCTTCTGCAACAGGATATTCTATCTTTGGAATTTTTTATGGCTTTACACCCATCTTCGGATATTATTTAGCGCCTTTTAATCCTGTCAGATTGCCGATGTATGCCGTATTAGGAGTTGTAGCAGGTTTAATGGCAATACTCTACCCAAAATTTTTCTATTACATGCAGGATAAGTTTTCTGAATGGAAGGTTAACAGATATTTTAAACCTGCAATCGGCGCTATTGCAACAGGATTGATCGCTTTGCTTTTTCCAGAGATCATGGCGAGCGGTTATGGATGGGTTCAAATTTTGATGGATCAGAAATTTGACTTACTTCCAACCTTTGGAATGCCGGTATTGCTTGTGCTTTTTGCGATACCGTTTATCAAGATTTTTGCCACCTCCATGACGGTTGGTTCTGGTGGAAGTGGAGGATTATTTGCACCTGGGATCTTTACGGGTGCTTTCATAGGCGCAGATGTAGGCATTATCTTCCATTTGATTTTTCCGGCACAGGTACCTACAATCGCACCGTTTGTGATCGTTGGAATGTTAGCCTTTTACGGTGCGACGGCAAAAATCCCGGTTTCAGTTATACTCATGGTCGTAGAAATGACAGGAGGACTGCAATTGTTGCCCGCTGAAATGATAGCGGTTTCAATTTCTTACCTTGTGTCTGGAAATTACACGATCTACCGTGCTCAGGTTCCAACCAGAAAAGATTCACCCGCTCATGCCGGTGAATACAACATGCCGATTTTGACAAATCTTAAGGTTACCAATATAGAAAATTTCAGAAATATCTCGATTCATCCAGACGCAGACGTGAAAGAGGCAAAAGCATTGATGACGCAAAATTCGGTTTCGTCTCTTGCCGTATCAAATCAAGGCCATTTTCTCGGAGCAATCTACATGTACGATATTTATCAGTTAAACGATGGAACGGTAAGGACTTTTATGAAAACCGGTGTTCCATCGATCAAGCCAAATGCAAATCTTGAAGAGGCATGGGAGATAATGAACACAAATAAAAGCACATGGGTGCCAGTGGTGCTTAACGGTGCCTTTCTTGGAATAATAACCATGACGGATATCTTAGATGTTTACAAATCAAAGTTGAAATCTCTCGGTATATCAGGAGAAAGTAGCGGATAAAGCAGCATATAGCAAAGGGCCTATGAGGAAAACAGCGCATAGTTCGTAGCGGGTAGCGCGTAGAAAAGACAAACTGGCGGCGAAGAGCATGATGCCGTGAGGTGGCCTCCGCAGCGTAGCGAGGACCAGACACCGAAGGGCGAATGCGAGAGCCGACGCACAAAAAAGACATTAGAGATTGGAGATTAGAGAAAAAGCAGTAATGCGTGAAAAAAACAGTGACGCGTGATCAGTAATCAGCAAAACAGCAGGTGGCTCGTAGCCGGTAGCGCGTAGAAAAGACAAACTGGCGGAGGAGAGCACGATGCCGTGAGGTGGCCTCCGCGTCAGGATGTTAAAATTGAAATGGTATGGTATAATTCAATAAATGAATTAAGGATGGTGCTTTAAAATGATGAAATTTTTTACCGTACTTTTGATAGTTGTGGTTTTGGCAAGTTTTGCGTTTGCCTTTAATTTCCAAGTCGGAGGCGGAGTCGAAGTTGCAGATTTTTGGACATCTGGCGTGGCACTTCCAACGATCAACACATCATTTGCCTTTCCGATTTCAAATAATCTTTCTGTGACAGGGCAGATCGGATCTGTTTTAACACAACAGATGAATTACATAACCACCTTACCTTCCACTCAAAGCGCCGCATTGCTTGCCCTTATCGGTGTGAGATACACGACAAAACCAGCCTCAAGTGATATTTCAGGGTTCGTGGGGTTTGACGCGGGATTTATGTCAAATTTTGTATCTTCAAATGCAGGCTTCTCACCGATAATCGGTGTAAATGGCGGATACATATTTCCGATAGTCAGCGGTTTTGAAGGATATGTCAAAGGGGCACTAAGGTTTATGATGGCAACGGTTCCAACGTCAGGACAAATAGGAAATACATTCCCGTTATCTTTACCGATTGTTGAAATATCGACGGGATTGAATTTTTCCTTTTAACCTCAATCGAGTTTGAAGAGATCTTTAAGTTCATCGTTTGAAAGATCTCCTATCCATTTTTCGCCGGCTGCTATAACAGAGCCGGATATTTTTCTTTTCTCTCTCAACATTTTGTCTATCTTCTCTTCAAGTGTTCCAGAAGTTATGAGCCTGTGAACGATTACATTTTTATCTTGGCCGATTCTGAAAGTTCTGTCCGTTCCCTGATCTTCTACGGCAGGATTCCACCACAGATCATAGTGAATCACGTGATTCGCGGCGGTCAAATTAAGCCCCGTTCCGCCCGCTTTTATCGTTAAAATCATGAAAGGCTTTGAATGTTTGGTTTGAAATTCGTTTACCATCAAATCTCTTTTCGTTCTCGAAAGTTCCCCGTTAAAAAATAAAGGTGCTATGCCGAATTTGGTATAAATCATTTCAACCAGCAAATCTCCCATCTCTTTGTACTGGGTAAAGATCACTGCTTTCTCATTCACGTCTAAAATGTCTTCTAAAATTTCGATCATCCTTTCTGCTTTACCGGACGATTCTATTTTAGGTGTTCCGTGCTTTGCGTAATGAACGGGATGATTGCATATCTGCTTGAGAGCGGTCAAAATTCTGAAAATAGCGCCATTTCTCGATGCTTCATCATCGGCATCGTAAAGTTTCTTCATTTCATTTTTGGTGACGAGTTTGTAAAGAGCAGCCTGTTCTGCTTTCAATTCGACATGATCGTCGACAATTATCTTATCCGGCAGATCTTTTATTATGTTTTTGTCCGTCTTCATTCTTCTCATCATGAAAGGAGAAACGATGCGCTTCAATTCATCGATCTTACCTTCGTTTCCGTCTTTTTCTATGGGAACGGAATATGTTTTGATGAACCATTCTTTTTTGCCAAGATACTCTGGCATCAAAAAATCGTAGATGCTCCATAATTCTGTCAACCTGTTTTCAATGGGAGTACCGGTAAGCGCAATCTTTGAATTTGCTTCTATTGATTTTACTGAAAGGCTTTGAAGTGTTGCACTGTTTTTTATGTTTTGGGCTTCATCTATTATCACGTAAGACCATTTTACGCTTTTTAACTTGTTGGTATCGCTTCTTGCGACACCGTAAGACGTTATTACGATATCACTCTCATCAACATTCAAAACTCTGTCTGTGCCATGATAGATAGAGGCTTTTATAGAAGGAGCGAACTTTTCGATTTCGTTCTTCCAGTTTCCTATGAGCGTGGTAGGACATATCACGAGAGCAGGGGCGTTAAGTGTTCCAGTTTCTATTTTTTTGAGAATAACGGATATCACCTGAACTGTTTTTCCAAGCCCCATATCGTCCGCAAGGCAAACACCTAAGCCTTTTTCGGTGTTGGAGTAAAGCCACTGAAAACCTCTTATCTGGTATTCTCTAAGTACGCCTTTAAGGAATTTAGGAGGACGGATTGAGGATAACTTTTTAAAATCGTCGAGAAATTTTTTCAGGTTGTCATCGAACTCTATTTTTACGCCCCATCGCTCTTTGGAAAACAAAAGCCTCAGTGCTTCCACGTTCGAAGAGGGCGACGGATCTGTCTGCACTTTTTCTATGATCGCTCGCATTTCATCAGGATCGATGAAGACGTACATATCTTTGAGCGCCACTATTCCCTTGGTTTTGTTGTAAAGATTAGCAAGTTCTTCAGGCGAAAGTTCTTTATTTCCTACTTTTATCTTCCATCTCAATTCAAAAATACTGTCGAGTGTAAGATAGGATCTCACATGATCTTTTTTGTTTTTTGTAAGTGCACTCAACGCAAGTTCGGGTTTCCATATCTTTTTCAATTCTTTCGGAAGTAAAATTTCAACACCCAAAGACCTTAAAACATGTTGGCCGTTTATTATGAAGTCTTTCAAATCTTCTATTTTAAGGTTTTCAACCTCACCTGTTCTGGAAGCCTGAGCAACAAGAGGACTGTACTTTGCTATTATTCCCAATTGCTTGAAAATTCTTGCACGCTCATCTTCAACATTGCCCATTTTCAAAAATTCGTCGAATTCAATCGGTAATTCAAGCGGATCTCCTTTGCTCTCAACAAAGAGTTTCAAGTCAAAGTTGTCTTCCTCTTTGCTAATTCCAACGACAAGGGTATATTTCCCGCTATGAACGTCCAAAACGCTGAGCCAGTTGGAAATCGTCACAAATGTTTGCTTTTCTTCAAATTTTTCAGCCCTGTAAATTTCGCCGAAGAAAAAAGCATTTATGAGTTTGTCGTTAAATTTTTTCAAATGTTCAGATCTGCTTTTGACTATTTCATTTATCATCAAAGTTGTCACGTAATTACCGATCATATCACGTCTTAAAACCTTTTCTTCATCGTTTATCACGATATCCTTTGGTGCAATAGAAGAAAGATAATTCACGAATTCGGTCTGCGAAAAAGCCGGAACAAAATCAATTTTGAAATCGCCTTTTTCGTTAATTTTCGATATTTTTGGCATTATGAGTCCGTTAGACACGAGTTTTTGCGCAAAAACAAAAACCCTCTTGAAAAAGGCTGAATAAGTGCTATCGTTTTCATTCACAACCATCGAAATACTTCCGAAAAAATCGTAAAGTTCTGAAAGTTCTATGACCTTGAAGGTCGATTCATCATTAAATCCCGTTGCAACGGATTTGATGACATCTTTATCCGCTTTTTTTCTTTTCTTCATATTTGAAGCGGCCGTACGCACTTTTCCGATCTTTATATCTCCGGTGTAAATGACAAGCGGATTTGCAGTTGAAAACAGTACCTTGAAAGTCACATCTTTGAAGTAAGTGTTTTCTTTTCTTACATCTTCGAGATCTTCGTTTTCTGATTTTAAAGATTCATAAAAGTCTTTGAGCATTGCCTTGAAATTCGCCGCTTTGTAAAACAGCGGATTGTCATCCAACAAATCTATTACTTTTAAAAAATCATCATTTTCTAAATTCGGTTTAACTTCTTCAATCTTTTCAGGATCCGAGGATTGATCTTCGTCTACAAAAACGTACTTTTCGGATGGAGATTGGCTCAAACCGGAAATATTCATCATCCATTCTTTCGATATCCCTCGCATTTCAAAGAGCAAAAATGGATCCTTGTCTATTTCGGAGGCGATGATATAATAGACAGCCGCGAGATGTTTGCAAGGATTAGCCCAATCTGGACACGAACAATTTGCCTCTATTTCATCCCACGATCGTGGAAAAAGATGGACGCCTTTTGCCATCAACAGTTCGTTTAATTCTGGAGGAATTTTACCGACAAAGATTTGTGATGCCAAATCCGGCCTTTGTTCTATTATCAATTTAAGAACATTTCTTTCTTTTTCATCAAAAGTTTTGAGCGTCATGTTTTCATGGTATGGGGTAGGCCTTGATCCCTGGACACGAGCCTGAATCTTTCCACCTTTAATCTCAATCTTGAGCACATGGCCATTCTTTGCGTAACTTCTTCCTCTCGGAAGCCTGTTTTCATCTACATCTATTCTTTCAATGGCCTTAACCCACTCTCGTCCCCACCATGTAGATCCAAATATGTATCTCTCCGCCATTCGATCATCCTCCAAAGTAAGGTACATACATACTGTTTCCCTCTATCTGCCAATTTGGTACAATAGATAAGTTGTCAAATTGAGTTTGCGTGATCATAGGTTGCCTCCAAAAACCATTGTCTCCCCATGAAGTACCCCATGAATTTTCAAGAATCCAGACCGGCCCGTAATCTACGCCACCGTATGTCCAGTTATCATCCCACCCCACAAGAAGAACTGCATGTCCTCCTTCAAAATAGGCCGTAGATGAAGGGCCTGGATACACCCAGCCATTGGGACCGGCAGGTTCATTCAGCTGAAATGTATCGAAATCAGAGTAAACATCAAGTTGAACGGCAAGTCCTCCGTATTTCATTATTGCACTTTTTATCGTGTTTATGAAAGTTGTGTAGTTTGAAAATTGCCAGGGATTTATGACAAAAGTTGAAATTGGCTGCACAAGATCCTGAGGCCATGAATCATTTGCAGGATCCCATAAAATGTACGGATACGCAACCTCATCGCCTTGAGAATTCAAATAATATCCGTAATAGGGGAAATCGGTAGCCAGAGGATCTCCACGTCTTACAAGATCGTAGAAAGCAAAAAATAAATTTCCACCTTCATCTTCATTTGTTTCCTGATAAGAAAGGCTGTTATTGCCGCTTATATTCCAATTGGCATTGTTGTAAGAGACAAATTGAGTTGAAAATGTCGGAGAAGATGGATCCGATATGAAGGAATACTTTGATTGAATCTCGGAACCAAGTTGAACTACCATTGCACTTTCAAGCGATTCAACTGTTGCGAATGCCCAGCACGTGTTGTTGTACCATTGGTCTCCGACATTGGGGATGTTTCCACCTTTGGAAAACGTTAAAAGCGCAGAATTGTAATCGCTCGGCAAAGATGAAAGCACAGGGCTAACAAGTACTTGTTGTGTCGAAGCGATCTCATTTTGCGAAGCGATGAGTTGAGGTAGAACCATCTGGCTCGAAGGATTAAAAGTCCGTACCCCACTAAACCATTGTTCAAGGAAGTCTTTGGGCATGAATATATTTCCAAGTGCAGGTCGAATTTGGGCAATATTTTGACCGGCATTATTTGTGCTTAACATACAACTCGAAAGTAAAAAAGCCAGAATTATTATTGAAATCAAAAGAATTGCCTTTTTCATGATTGTCTCCCAGTATGATATTGATCATGCATGAACATAGGCCAACCTTCGGATGCGATAGAATCGTTAGGTGTAGATATCTCATAGAATTGCCCATTATCACAACCAACATATATTTTACCATCATAAAACACAGGATTTGATTCGACGTTGTATCCAAGATTTACATAACTTACGATACTTCCGTTTGAAGGTTCAATCGCATAAAAATTGTAGCCGGATGCGACATAAATTTCATTATTTCCGATTATCGCAGAAGAAGATATTCCGCCTATTGGCGTATCAAGATTCACATTCCATACAGTCTGACCTGTTTGAGAATTTATCGCATAAAAATTACCTTTTACAGTTCCGATGTAGACAATCCCACTTTGAGAAATGACAGGACTTCCGTAAATTTGAGATCCATCTAAAGGATTTTCCCAGCGCAAAGCACCATTTGGACTGAAAGAGTACAGTGCGTTAGATCCAACGTAGATATTCCCATTCTGGCCAATTGCCGCCGTTCCGTAAATTGGGCCATCGCTTTGATATTGCCAGACAACATTTCCGGAATTTAGATTGACGGCATAAAAAATGCCGTTATCAGAACCTACGAAAAGATCCGTTCCGTTTGTTACAGGACTGGCCCATACGGCACTGCCATTTTCACCGATCGTTACGAGATATGCTTTTGTCATGCCATCTTCATTTATCCTGAAAATGTTGCCGTTATTATCAACGAGATAAACATTTCCGTTCACGATAAGCGGTGCCGATATTATGGAATAATATGAAATTGACATTTTTTTGTAAGTTGTAAAGGGATATGATGCGTAAAACAACTCGCCGGAATTGTTGACGGCAAAAACCATGTCATTCGTCGAATCTATTGATGGAGAAGAGTATATTGCCGCATTACTTTGGTAACACCAGGAGGCTTCGCCTGAAATAACAAAAAGTCCGCTTTGACCGCCTATAAAGATATCTCCATTCGCAGAAACTGCGGCAGAAGAATATATCTGTCCGCTCACCATCGCATTTTGAGAATCAGTCAGTTGAAAACTTTTGGTGATACTCATCGTGAAAGTATTCGTTGGCACCTTCATACATCCAGAAAGTGTAAAAGTAACGATCAAAAAGCTAAAAGATAAAAGCAGGATATTCAATTTTTTCAACATAAACACTCCATTTTACTGTTTTTGAGTTAAACAAAAAGCCCCTATTAGGGGCTTCCTACATCTCTAAAATCTATTATTTAAACGTCTGGCGGCACTGGGATTCGAACCCAGGACAATACGGGTATGAACCGTATGCTCTGACCAGCTGAGCTACACCGCCAATCTGGTAGCGGGGGATGGATTTGAACCATCGACCTTTGGGTTATGAGCCCAACGAGCTACCAGCCTGCTCCACCCCGCATCGTAAGAATTGGTGCCGAGGATCGGACTCGAACCGACACGAAGGTATCCCTTCGACGGATTTTAAGTCCGTTGCGTCTGCCAATTCCGCCACCTCGGCCACAAAGAATATGATATCAAACAAATCAAAATATGTCAAGGGCTCGAATTGAGAATGACAAACAGTGACATACCCATTGTTGTGACAAAAATCAAATTTGGTGTACAATTATTTCTGAATGAAGTGAAATTCTGTCAAATGACAGATACCGAATCGTCGCGATGATAAATAAATATACTTAAATAACTTTAAAAGTCGAATGTTCATTTAATTTAAGCGAAGGGCAGGATGCCCTCTCGATGGCCTTCGCAGCGGAGCGAGGACAGACATCGAGTGGGACACCTGCCGCAGCGATGATTCGGAATTTAAACTTGGTTGAGTATATATTCAACTTTTGAAATGGAGGATTACGTCATAGAAAAAACTTCTCAATCTAAATTCATGCCAGTATTTTTACTTTCCTTACTCGTTGTAGTCTGGGGAACCACATTTCCGATAGAAAAAATAATGCTCGAAACGATCTCCCCATTTACACTTAATCTTGTCAGATTCTTAATTGCCGATGTGTTGATGTTGATCATATTTTTTCCATCCATAAAGCGCGATTTTTTTGGTACATGGAAAGATGGCCTTATGTTAGGTGCCACAATGGGCGCAGGTTTCATTTTTCAAACATGGGGTCTTGTTTACACCACGCCAGCAAAAAGTGGCTTTATAACATCTATGTACGTTGTTTTGGCGACTATTTTGTCATTTATATTCGAAAAAACAAAGATTAGTTTTAACACGATCCTCGCTTTGATAATCGCCGCGGCAGGCATATACATGACAGAACTTTCTGGAAAGGTCTTTGAAATGAACTTTGGAGATTTCCTGACATTTCTGTGTGCCATAGCCTTTGCCTTTCAGGTACTTCTGATGACAATTTTGACAAAAAAACATGAAGGTAAGGAGATAACACTTACCTTCTATCAATTTTTGGTCATAACGGTTGTAAACATTCCGTTTTACGCTTTTTCCGGTCACAATGACAAATGGAATTTTCCGGATGTGATCTTTATCCTTTACATGGCAATTGTCGCAAGCATAATAGGTATCATCATTCAGGCAAAATACCAAAAGAGAATCGGAACTGTCTCTTCTTCATTCATTTATGCCGGAGAACCTGTCATGGCAACCATTTTTTCCGTTTTGATGCTTAAATCAACTTTTTCAAAGACTGAGATTATCGGCTTTGTTATGATAACTTTTGCCGCAATATGGGCTCAGATATTTCATCTGTCTTCGTCATCGTCGCCTTCGTCATACTCGTCTTCCTCATCATCTTCTTCATCTTCGTAATAGTCTTCGTCGCCTTCTTCATCCACATAATCCCATATTTCATCTTCGGAAGTTATAACTCCATCCTCTATGAGTTGTTTGACGATACCAGAAGCCTTTTGAAGGCGCTCTTTGTACTCTTTTAAAATTGTCTTCGCCTCTGATTCGGTCATGCCTCCCCACACAAGATCTTCGAGAACGGAATTTTCTTCCTCAATTGAATAGCCACTTTCATCGTCCCAAACGACTTCAGGAGTCGAATAGTCATATATTTCACTGTCGTTTACGAGAGAAGAAACTTCATCAATCTTTTCTTTCAAATTTTTATCCAACATGATTACCTCCAACTTGAATTTGTCGAGAAAAAATTATACACCAAAATTAAAAGACTTTCAAGACAAAAATTTAGATATGATTCTCCATGCTTCGCCTTCCATCAAAAAAACAGATTCTTTAGAATATCTGTAGTCACTTTTCCTTACAAATTCTTTCAGAGAGTTTATGACCTTTTCCATTTTAGATATTTGGACTCTTTTGAAATTTGGATTTATCTCGGATTTTGTCAATTCATTTGTATGCTTGAGACATACCATCGAAATAGAATTTTCGTACCTTTTGAGTCTCTCTTCGTTTGATATGTACTGTGCGAAAAGATCCAAATATCTTTTTTCCGAATCCTTTTCTATTGCGCACATCTGACAATTCTCCCCAAACTTTATCGATTCTCCATCTAAAGCGTGCATTATTTCATCAGATATCGTTCCGTAAAGTACCGAGACACCGAGTATGCCAAGTTCCGGGTGGGCCCTCAGATGATCTTCGACCATTTTAAGATGCTTTGGACAAAAACCGGGCCCGGATGAAAATTTTTTTCTCTCCGACGGATCGTTGACATTTTCGTAAAATAACGCATCTATGTTATCATCCACACTTTCTGAAGTAAGTTCGCATATTGGACATCCGACCTTGTTAAGAAGTTCATCTATCTTTCCAAGCAGATATCCGGATTCTGTTTCTTTTTTCATATCTCACCTCACAATTAAAAAGATCACGACCAGCACGGCAAAGATGTATGCCACGTACGCGTTTATATTCCCATTCATAAGCACATTCGAAAGCACCTTTTCTACCTTTAAAACCGCATATTTTAAGGCATCGTAAAAAGCGCTTACGAAATCGACGATCTCTATGTGTGCCTCATTTTCCGAAATCTTCTCTTTTGTCATGTACACCTTTTTAAGCACGATCTCGAGTATTGCCGAATAGGCCGGTGCGCTGAAATATTCTCCCTCTTCAATGGGCAATCCCCCGTTCCACGAATCGACATGTCTGACCTTTTGCCTTCTTTTAAGGTAAAAGGCCAAAGGAAAGATGAAAAGCACGGCGGTGACTATCGCGAAAAATGCCGGCGAGACGACTCCGAAGATAGGCACGGATGAAATCATCAAAAACGGAGAAGGCACACCGAAAAGCCCCGACGTGAACTGAGAATACCCAAGATATCTTAAAACAAAAGTGACAAAAATTCCAAATCCGAATACAAGGATCACAAGAAAGAGTTCGGAGATTCTCATCATTGTGGATGATATGTGTCTGGCTTTTTTGCCGTGATCGTATCCCAAAGCCGTGTAGCCCGCAAGTTTGACCATCGAAAAGGCCGCCATGCCTATTGCCAGCGCGATGAATACGCCTCCGAAAGTCGTCACGAGGCGGGCAAGCGTGTCGGAAAATTTGTACGATTGGAAAAACGATTCGAGCAGCATCCATTCACCGACAAATCCGATCAGCGGCGGAAAAGCGCTGAAAGAAAGTCCCGAGATCAAAATCCCGAGCGCAGGAATCTTGCCGACCGCACTCCATGCACCTCTTAAATCGTCTATGTTATCCTCGTCGAGCGCTTCTTTCGCATGGCCGACTGAAAGGAAGAGCAAAGATTTCGAAAACGTATGGGAGACGGCGATCAAAATCGCCGTTGCCGATGCGAAGGCCGCCATGACGGCAAGATTCGGATCACCGCTTGATGCCACGGATATACCTATTGCGGCCAGTATCATCCCGTTATTTTCAATCGTGGAATAAGCCGGAAGAGTTTTGAGTTGTTTTGCCGCAACGGCATGGAGGGCGCCCCAAAAGGCAGAGGTTGAACCAAACGCAATGGCAAGAATTCCCCACCATTCGAAGTTGTAAAGGTGCAAATTGGGCATCAGAGAAAGTGCCATGAAGATGCCGTAGACTCCCATCAGGGTGAGTGGGGCACTCAAGAGCGCGGAAACGTTTGACGGTGCCTTCGCATGTGCTCCTATAAGCCATGTGTGAAAGGGAAATATACCCATTTTAACGACGAACGCAAAGGTTGACATGATCAAAAAGATCACGGTGCCAGAATTTTGAGCGAATGAAAAATTCCCGTTTTTCAAAAACAAAGATGCGAAGGCCACTATTAAACTAACCGTTGAAAGTTCTCCGAATGCCAAAAATTCAAAGGCTTCTTTGAAGGAGCCTTTATGTTTGAGAATTAAAAGGTAAGACGAGATCGTCATCATCTCCCAGCCTGTTATGAAGGTAAGGCCGTCTTTTGCCATCAATATGATCATCATGCCAAAAACAGAAAGGTTTAACCACAGCGCCATATCTTTCGGGTAAAACTTTCCGTAATCTATTGAATAGATCGATATTGCTATCCATGATATCGCCGCTATGGTCATAAAAATTCCGGATGTATGGTTCATCCCAAGTTCCATGTACACTTTGGGCAATATTTCTACTTTGCCGAGAGTGAATGGATAAAATGTTCCGATTATGCCCTCTGTCAGCGCAAAGGCGGAACCTATTGCCGACAGAGTGTAAGAAATCTCTTTTTTGAACGCGAAGACGATTCCGGCAAAATAAAGTCCGAGCGCAACGTATGCCATCATATCGATCAATTCCTTTCCATGATCTTTAAAAGTGTGCTCAAAATATCTGAAGGTTCAGGATTTTTAAGCCTTCCGACGACATTGGGAAGGTCTAAATTCTGCTTATCTTCCTCTTCGATAAGAAGAATTCCGAAAGGCTTTGGCATTTGTTCTATCGTGTTCATCAAAGGTATGATCATCTTTTCTGTCGGCGCCCCGAGCACGATAAGCAGATCCGCATGTCTTGGCGAATCCGAAAAATATATTCCGAACCTGTGCGTGTTGTATTGAGCACTTTGAAGCGCTTTCATTTCGAAGTTCAAAAGATTTGAATTTCCAACATCTATCGTGTAGATGTGCATCGATCTCTTGAAAATTTTCATCGACCTTACCTTTTCTTTCGATGGTTGAAGCGTTTTTTCCGTTAAAGATCTCTTCAATCCTCTTGTCGGCCACCATATCATATTCATCACCTCAAAGCGCTCCATCCGCAAAGTTCATTCCGAATGATTCGACGGCAAATTGAAAGTCCGTAAAGATATTTCCTCTCAAAGCATTCGCAATTCCTTTGAAGGCAAAAAAGGACGGCGTTACGATGTAGATGTCCGATATCTTTGAATCTTTCACGTCTACCATGTACGCGACGGTCCCGCTCGGAGACTCGCAATAACCCAGCCCTTTTTCGTAACCGGTCTCGTTATTTTCATCCGAACTTTCGATCTGCTCTAAAATTATCCTCTGACTTTCAAAGATCTCTTCTGCCCTTACTTCCATCCTCGCAAGACTATCCCCTTCATTCTTTGTGGGGATCTTTAAATTCTTGTATTTTGGATCGTTGAGCCTTAGGTCCTCCTTTATGCCGGTTGATCTCAATGTGGGACCTGTTATCCCGATGTTTATCGCTTCCGAAGAGTTCAAAAGGCCTGTTGAATAAAGCCTGTCCAAAAAGTTTCCGCTCTCGAGCGCCCCTTTGTAAAGTTCGCCGAACTCGGACGTTATCCTTTGAAGATCGGATTTCAGATTTTCAAATCTTCTTTCGTCAAAATTTTTTATTCCTCCTATATCGTTAAAATCCTTTAGATATCTCGATCCGCTGAAATTCTTGTTCATCCTTAAACTCTCCTCGAAAAGATAACTCATATGAGACGTCAAAACCTTTTGTGCGGCCGCCTGGGCAAGTTGGTAAATGACGTAAAGATGATTGTAAATCCGTTCGAGTTCAAGCGCTATTGTTCTGAGTTTTTCGCTTTTCGGCTCCGTATCGATGCCGATCGTCGATTCTACGGCTTTTGTGAATGCCAAGGAGTGTGAAAAAGCGAAATTGCCGCAGATCTTTTCGACCATTTTCAGAGCGGATTTGAAATCGAGGCCTATAATCCTTTTTGAGATATTTCTATGCTTGTAGGAAAGATCGATGTCGACAGAGAGAATTCTTTCGCCGTAGGTGTAAAGGTGATAAATGCCCGCTTCCCCAACTCCGGATGTAACGGGACCATATCTGAAATCGAAGACTCCATCGCCGGTCTTCACCGCATCATCCGAACCTATTATCAAATCGCGAGATTTTACAAAAGCGTAGTTCGGCGTGTAAATGTTTTCGGGATCGATCTCGATCGATATGACCCCGTCTTCCTGGACGATGTAATAATCGACGTCTTTGCGAAATGTCCCGAGCAATATCTTCATTTTATCACCTTGCTTATAAAGGGAATGAAAAAGATCACGGCTACGGAAAAGACGGTATCGATTATCGGAACGAGAGTTCCTATTCTTTTTCGATCCATCTTTTCTCCTTCAGAGTCGGAGAAGATCATTTTCCCGACTTTGAAGTTCATCGAAATGAATGCAAGTGCCAGAAAACCTACTAACAATAAAGTCCACCCTATATTCAACACGGAGAGCAAAACAAGGATTATCATGATCTCTCCGAAGAAGGTTCCGAATGGCGGCATTCCCGTTATCGCCATCGCATCGAAAAGCAGAGTGTAAGCGGTGGACGGCATACGTTCAGCGACGCCTTTAACTTCATCTATCTTCACAGTTTTATACCTCGATAAAAGATTTCCGCTCAGGAAAAAGGTTGAAGATTTCGCAAAGGCATGTGAAATTATCAACACAAAAACACCGATAAGAGCGTATCCTCCCAAAGAAATTCCGATCAGTGCCATTCCCATGTTTTCCATCGTGGAATAGGCGAATAACCTTTTGTAATTCGTCTGGACCGCCATAAGACTTGCGGCAATGATGACGGTCAAAAATCCGAGCACAAGCGCAAAAGTTTTAACGTATGCAACGGGTGTGAACTGTATGACTCTGATTATCGCGTAAAGCGCCACGGGCAGTAAGACGCCGGAAAAAATCGCGCTGACCGGTGCCGGTGCCTTCCCGTGAACATCCGGAAGCCACGTGTGCATCGGGAAGATGCCGGCCTTTGTGCCGTACCCTATTATGGCCATCATGCTGCCGAGAGGAAGGAGCGCGGAAAATGCATTCATCGTCAGCAATTTGGATATATCAAGTGTGCCTGTCGCGGCGTATATCAGCACGTTTGATATGAAAGAGATGACTAACCCGCTTGAGACTATTATTATGTATCTCCATGTCGCCTCTGTCGATGATTCGTCGTTTTCTACCGCAACCAAAAGCGCACTCGTGACGGTTGTCGCCTCTATACCGACCCAGACGAGGCCGAGGTTGTTTACCGAAACTGAAAAGAACATTGAAAATGCGAAGAGATTAAGCAAAAGATAGTAAAACCTTTTTTGAAAAAGCGGTTCATCGATGTATTTTAAAAAAGTCGTTGAAAAGATGACTGTCATCGTGTAAACAATGGAAATCGTCAAAATCATGATCTTCGAAATTCCGTCCAAAAACAGGAAAGTATCCGATACGTCTGGCAGGAAAAGAATCACGATCGAAAAGATGACGGTAGAGACAGACGCGATCACGGAGATCACTTCTTCGAATTTTTCGATCCTTGCAAGACACAGCAAAGCGCCTATCAAACTTGCAGCCATTGGCAAAATGTAGATTATACTCATTTTCTATCCCCTTAATTCATCAAAATCGTCTGATTTTTTCGAAGTGCTTTCCCTCATCCTCATTACGATTCCAGAAATCATGACAACTCCTATGAGATCGAGAACCGTTCCAGCCTCAACGCTGAAGGGAAGGTCAGGAAAGAGGTAGCCTGTGAACAAGAAGGCGGCATTCTCCATGACCATGTATCCGATCAACTGAATAAAGGCATTTTTTCTCGATATTATGAGGAAGGCACCCTGGAAGATGAGCACGACGGGGATCGCACCCGACAGAACACCGACGAAATTCAACATCGTAACGTCGTAAAGCACGTAGGCAAAGATCGCTATCACAAGAGAAATTATTATCGAGAATGCGGTTCCCATCGCAGGCTTTGATTCTCTTTCTCTCCACGGATCTCTTGCAAGCCTTCTTAGAATGAAGGTCGGGATGAAAAACCCTCTTATCGCCGCAGTCAGGATGGCAAGAATGAACACAAGGTAGGAATGCTGAATGAAACTGAGGTAAAACAAAAAGATCGAGATGATGTACGATCCGATCGAAAAGGTTTTGACGATCTTCGTGACATATACCTCCCATTGCATGAAGAGCACAAGCAGTATTTCCGAAAAGCCTATAAGCATGAAGAAATCTTTCATATTATCACCTCGAGACGCTGAAGGCAAGAAAACTTAAAAAGGCCAGCGAAAAGGCTATTGAAATGTAGTCAAAATTTTTCAAAAGTCTGAACTTTGAAACGCTCTCTTCGAAGAAAGCAAAAACTATCGCAAGACCCGTTAATTTTAAAAGTTGAATTCCCATGTATATCAAAATGGCTCCCCACTCCATTTTCATTGGGACCCAGAAAGGTATGGTGTAGACATTTAAAAAGACACTCATCAAAAGGAATTGTTTTGCATATCCTCCCCATTTGAAAAATGCGAGATCGGGTCCGGAATACTCGATCTCCATCGATTGATCTATAGATCCGAGTTCGGCGGTCGAATGTGATTCGATGGGAAGTTTTCCCGTCTCAACGAGTAAAACCATGAAGAAAGCCGCCGCTACAAACCAGTGAACAAGAGACAGATACCACGTCGTTGAAGTCTGGAGCACGTTGTTTATGACGTAAGGGTTGTTTGTTTGGGAAATCACGCCGAGCATTATGAAGACCAAAACGGTTATGGGCTCTGACAATGCGCTGATGCTTGCCGATCTTGATGTGCCGAGATGGGCATAATTGCTTCTGCTGTCCAAAGCCATGAGTTTTTTGAATGTCGCGGCTGCACCGAAAGTGAGACCGCCTCCTATGAAGTCGACAACGGGACCGAATTCCAACGGGAAGGCAGTTATTATCGGAAGTACAAGCGTCAGCAGCATGTAAAGCGCGAACGTGACGTAAGGACCTATCCTGAAGATGGGAGAAGATTTTGCGGGGACAAGATTTTCCTTTTTAAAAAGTTTTATAAGGTCATAATAGGGTTGAAAGATACTCGGTCCTTTTTTGGATTCGATTTTTTCTTCTGTCGTAGAGATTATTCCCGCAATAAGCGGAGCAAGCGCTAAGACATATATAAGCTGGATTACACTGAGAATTAACACAATACACCTCCCACCTGAAAAATGGTAGGAGTCATTGGCTTGTAAGCGGTTTTGGCAGACTCCACTGCCGTTCGTCCGATTATACAATATTCATTGTTTAAAAGAAGTTAATTGATTTTTTCTAAAATGCGATAAAATGTGGTATATCCCTATTTTGGCATCGTTCTCTATCGCTAACGAAATGTGTTATAATACAATTAAAGGGATGAGGCTCCCTGATAAATGCCTTTGAAGGCTGATGGCTTCTTTGAGAGAAGCCATTTTGTTTTTTTAAGGAGGGTCAAAATGCTAAGCATACTTTTTAAAAATGAAAATGACAGGGTTAGGGTCAAGAATGCTCAAATGCCAGAATGTTTTGGAGATCTAAATCTTGATCAAATCGTGAATTCCATTACATCCAAAAAAATATGCGATCTTAAACCGTATTTTTACGTCAAACTTGAAGATGTCGATTCGATAAAGTACAGGCAAGAAGTTATGAGCGATCTCCTCAAAAACGAAGAACTTTTTGAAAATGTGACAAAGTTTGAAGATAAAATGCGGACGATGAAGAAATGTTTTGATCAGTCCGATAAATTATCTTACAAATACCAAAAGGAAAGATGGTTCATTGATGGAGTTGAAATCTATTGTGATGCCGTTCAAGACCTTTCAAAATCCCTTGCCGTCGATCTTAAATCGAGAGGCTTTTTGGATTTTTCTGATTTTTTGAAAGATTACGTTGATTCGGACGATTTTAAATCTCTTGTCATTCAAACCAAAAAATTAAAAGATGAACTTTCGCAGATAAGATACACCCTATTTGTAAGGGGAAGCGCGATTAAAGTAAGAAGGTATGATTCTCAGAAAAATTACAGTCAAGAAATAGAGGAAATATTTGAAAAGTTCAGACAAGGATCAGTAAAAAGTTACTCCGTTAAATTTAATGGATTGGTGGACATGAACCATGTTGAGGCTAAAATACTCGACTTTGTGGCGATGCTTTATCCTGAAATTTTCAAAGAACTTGACGGATATTACGTAAAGAATGCGAATTTCATGAACGAAGTCATTTCTGAATTCACAAGAGAAATTCAGTTTTACATCTCTTACCTCGAGTACATATCTCAGTTCAAAAGAAACGGACTTGAATTTTGTATCCCGCAAATCACTCAAGAAAAAGAAATATATGCCCGCAGCACTTTTGATCTTGCACTTGCCGGCAAATTGGTAAACGATCAAAAGGTGGTTGTAACTAACGATTTTTATCTTAAGGATCAAGAAAGAATTTTCGTTGTAACCGGTCCCAATCAAGGCGGTAAGACAACCTTTGCGAGAACTTTTGGGCAACTTCATTATCTTGCAAGTATCGGCTGTCCTGTGCCCGGAAATGAGGCAAAACTCTTTTTGTTCGATCAAATCTTTACGCACTTTGAAAGAGAAGAAAACATAAACAATCTTCGTGGAAAACTTGAAGACGAACTTTTCAGAATAAATTTGATTTTGAAAAAGGCAACGCCACGCAGTTTAATCGTAATAAATGAAATGTTTTCTTCCACAACTCTCGAAGACGCACTTTTTTTGAGCAAAAAAGTTATGACCGTTATATACGATCTTGATATCTTGACGGTGTGGGTTACGTTCATAGACGAAATAACCTCCATGAACGAAAAAGTTGTAAGCATGGTAAGCACCGTGGATCAGGATAACCCATCCGTAAGAACTTACAAAGTCTTGAGAAAACCATCTGACGGTTTATCTTATGCCATATCGGTAGCGGAAAAGTATCATCTGACTTACAAATCTTTGAAAGAGAGGATAAGATCATGAAAGTCTTTTTGATGTTTAGAAATCGAGATTTTGATCTCGAAGGACAATTTCCTCCATTTGCCGATGATCTTGTTCAGGATTTAGAATTGAATACCCTATTAAATGCCATATCAAACGGTGATGAGTTTATTTTTAATGTTTCAAAAAGGGCTTTGCTTTCAAGCGTTAATTCTGCAGAAATGCTACTTTATCGCCAGAACATCATAAAAGATTGCCTGAGAAATCCATCGACGGTAAGAAATCTTTATTCCATCGCAGTGGAAGGAATTGAACAGGAGAAAAAAACATATTTTGGATTTTTCAGTAAATATCCCGATGCCATCTTACACAGCGCGATGGAACTTTTACATCTTTTTATCTCGACTTTGAGAAAATTAAGAAAAATCGTCGATGATGAATCTTCAAAATTTGAATCGGAGGGGTTTAAACGCTTTTTCAAGATGATCCAGACCGAACTTACAGATGAATATTTTGAATTGATTGAAGAACATCTGAGATATTTGGAATTCAAAAACGGGATGCTTATAGGCGTTAACCTTGGTAATGGAAACAAGGGAGAAAATTACATGATATTAGAGCCCAACGAGAAGAAAGAGGGATTTTTGGATCGCATCTTTTCAAAAAAGGAAGAGTCTTACACCTTTGCAATAAGTGACAGAGACGAAAGAGGTGCCGAAGCCCTTGGCCAGATAAAAGATAGGGCCATAAATTCAGTTTCAAACGCTATCGCCCAGTCTGCCGATCACATTTTAAATTTTTTCAAAATGATGCGAGTCGAACTCGCATTTTACGTTGGAGCCCTCAATCTTTACGATCGAATTACCAAGATTGGGGAACCGGTTTGTTTTCCAGATGTCAAACAATCGAATGAGCGCGTACACAATTTCGAAAATCTCTACGATATTTCTCTTGCCATCGTTAAGGGAGAAAAAGTAATCGGAAATGAAATTGATGCGGATGGAAAAGCACTTATCGTGATAACCGGCGCAAATCAAGGCGGGAAATCCACATTTCTAAGAAGCATCGGTATTGCCCAGTTGATGATGCAATCTGGATTGTTCGTACCGGCACAAAGATTCAGCGCAAACATCTCTAACGGGATATTTACCCATTACAAGCGCGAAGAAGATAAGAAGATGGATAGCGGTAAATTCGATGAAGAATTGAAAAGGATGGACAAAATCGTTAATTACCTTAAGCCCGATTCAATGATATTGTTTAACGAATCATTTGCCGCAACAAATGAAAGGGAAGGATCCGAGATAGGGCGACAAATAACGTCCGCACTTATCGAAAAAAACATAAAAGTCTTCTTTGTCACACACATGTACGAACTGGCTCACGGATTTTACAAAAACAGATCTGATGGCTTTCTCTTTCTGAGGGCCGAAAGAAGCGAGGATGGAAACAGAACATTCAAAATTTTGAATGGAGAGCCCTTGCAAACAAGTTATGGCGTTGATCTATACAAAAAGATATTTTCCGATCAACGATCTTCTATTGAAGTTTAAACTTACCGCACTTCGTGCAACAAATGACTTTCGCCGCAAAGAGATTGTGCCTATAACGGCAATCTAAACTTAATTCACATTTGTTTAAATTTAAACAAAAAAAGGTCTATAATCTATATAGATATATCTTAATAGATATTAGGAGGTTTGATGTGAAAACTGCATACCCAATGATGAAGATGATGCTTTTGAATTTTTTATGTGAAAATAAAGAAGGCACAGGATACGATTTTTTGAAATACGCGAAAGAAAAAGGCATGCCCGCATCTGCCGGCACCGTTTATCCGCAGTTGAGTGATTTGCTTGATAAAAAGTTGATAGATCAAAAAATAGTCGGAAGAAGGAAATTATACAGTCTAACTCCCGAAGGGAACGATTTTGTGAAACAGTTAAGGGAAAATACGGATACCATCAAGTTAATGATGCGAAAAATAGGAATAGTTGTAGGCGAAAAAAATCCTTCGATGCCGGAAGAAATAAAAACTGCCGTGAAAAATTTGCTTTACGTGCTTTACGATCTTTCAAGTAAAGATTTCAACGGTAAGGTTAGCATGAAAGAAAGTTTAAAATTGATAGTTGAGGTTGAAGATATTTTAAGGAGGTTTTGAAATGGATAAGAAAAAAGCAATTGTTGTTAAAAATCTTAAGAAATATTTCAAAAACGTGAAAGCCGTAGATGATATTTCTTTTGATGTGAATTACGGAGAACTATTTGCGCTGCTTGGACAAAATGGTGCCGGAAAAAGTACGACGATAAGAATTTTAACCAATCTTGCAGTTCCAACGAGTGGGCACATAGAAGTTGCCGGTTACAACGTTTTAAAGGATCCAACAAATGTCAGAAAAAATATAGGACTTGTAGCCGAAAAAATAATACTTTATGATAACTTAACGGCTATGGAAAACATAAAATTTTTTGGAAGACTTTACGGTATGAAAGATACGGTTATAGAAGAAAATGCTCAAAAATTCTTGAAACTTTTCGATATATGGAATTTTAAGGATATGCTTATATCCAAAATGAGCACAGGTATGAAACAAAAGATAAACCTTGCAAGGGCACTTGTGCCAGATCCGCAGATAATATTTTTAGACGAACCGACTTTAGGCCTTGATCCTGTTTCGACAAAACACATAAGAGATTTCATAGTTGGCTTGAGAGGAGAAGGCAGAACGATCGTCTACACGACACATGTGCTTCACGATATTGAACTCATGAACGTGGACAAAGTCGCCATAATGCGAAAAGGCAAGATAGTATCAATAGGTTCTTTAAGCGACATAAAAAAACACTTTAAAAAGGCCGAAATTGTTGAGGTTGAAACAGACAGGACGCTTTCTTCAAATGAAGTGAAGGGAAAGATCCTCGATCAAGATGATGGATATATGAAAATAGAAGTTGAAGATTTGAATCAATTTATGAAAGACATATCGAAGTTAAACGTCCAAATAAGGAGTTTTAAGTCACTTGAACCTTCTCTTGAGGATATATACGTTGAAATATCCGAAGGAAATGATGTCGAAGAACAAAGCGAAATGGTAAACGTTAAGGAGTGAGATGAATGAGAATATGGGACATTGCGTGGAAGGATTTAAAGACATTTTTAAGAGGAAAAACAAGGGTCATTTTTTCGATCTTGATGCCGATTATAATGATGTTGATGCTTGGTTTCATTTTTCCAAAAACAGGTGGATCTTATTCCGGAAATATAGGAATTTACTCACAAGATCTGATCTTCAACGCAAAAGTTGAAAAATCATTGCCTGCAACTGCCACAAACAAGATGATTTTCTATAATTCCAAACAAGATCTTATCGATGCACTTGCAAGTGGAAAGATAATGGTTGGCGCCGTGATACCGAAAGATTTTTCGTTATCAATAGCACTTAACAGACCTGTGACCATGGATGTCATACCAAGTCCTGCAAATCCTCAAGCAGGTATAATGATGGGACAGGTGCTGGTTGGGATGTTCGGACAGGAAGGTGCCAGCAACGTCAAACAAAATGTGCAATCTAACCTTATCAACGCGGATGGGACGCCATTTAACTATTACGATTTTACAGTTCCGGGATTGATGGCCATGATTGCCATAATGAGCGTCATGACAGGACTCGCTTCGGCTATAACACGTGAAAGAGAACTTGGAACTTTAGATGGCGTTATGGTTACACCTATAAGTCGTGGAAGTATTGTCATCGGTAAAGTGCTTGCGCAGACTATAAGAGGATTTGTAACCGCCATGATAATTTTGGCAATCTCATGGCTATTCTTTGGAGTTCACTTCACTGGCATATCGCTGTTATGGACGATCTTCCTGCTTTTGTTGGGCACATTCAGTTTCATAGGAGTGGGGGTTATGATAACGGCTGCAATGAAAGAACAGGAAACGGCCATGATAACGATGACAACGATAACCTTTCCAATGATGTTTTTCTCGGGCGTCTTCTTTCCGATTCAGCAAATGCCTCATTTCATGCAATACATAGCCTATGTTTTCCCACTTACCTATGCGGCAGATGCACTTAGAAACGTGATAACCTTGAACGTCGGATGGAACTTTATATGGGTTGATGTCGTTGTACTCGTCGGATTTGCACTTGTAACATCTCTGATTGCAACATTCACATTCCAAAAATTGACACAGGATTAATTTTAGAAGAGTGATGCGTGATCGGTAATCGGAAAAACGGCGCGTGGCGGGTAGCCGGTAGCACGTAGGAAAAACAGACATCGAGTGAGGCACCTGCCATCGTTATGATTCGAATTTAAAACTGGTTCAGTATATTTGATAAATTTGTATGACTTGAAAATAGGTTTGTTATGATATAATTTAGATATCCAATTTTGAAGGGAGGAAACTTCTGGTTTTTCAGAGGATTAGCATGAGCGTTAAGGCCGGACAGATTGTTGAAGGAACAGTTACAGCTATAAAAAACTTCGGTGTTTTCGTCAAAGTCGAAGGCGAGGGAGAGGGATTAGTTCACGTTTCTAAGATAGCCAGTGGCTATGTGAAAGATCCCGGTGAGTACCTGAATGTTGGGCAAAAGGTAAAAGTAAAAGTGTTAAGTGTTGGAGAAAATGGAAAGATGGATCTTTCCATAAAAGATGCGGGTGAGGTTATAAAAAAGAAAGACGCATCTCAGCCAAAAGAAAAGGAAGACAAGCAAACCGATTTTGAGCAAAAAATGTCTAAATTCCTGAAGGAAAGCCAACAAAAATCAAGCGATTTGAAAAAAAGATCCGACAGGTACGGTTAAAAATTAATCTAAAATCAATCGAGGGCGTGCTGTGAAATGTACGTCCCCTTTTGTTTTATGAAGATCGAATCCAAAGAACGCGGATCCCGAGCCGGTCATCAAAATAAATTCTTTATCTTTAAGATGTGCTTTAGCCTGAGAAGTTATCTCCGGATGAATTTGTTCTGCCATAACCTGAAAGGTGTTGTAAAGATTTGAAGAAACTTTTTTTCGATCTCCTGTTTTTATTCCCGCATACAGTTCGTAAGGATCTCCGCTTTTTCCGCAAAGGTTCATCTCATCGACAAGTGCGTACATCTGTTTCGTCGGAAATCCAACTTGTGGAATGTAAAGATCTATTCCAAGGTCAAGCGGATCAAGTTTATGGATTTTTTCTCCAACTCCTTCAACAACAGCACAACCACCTTCCACAAAAAAAGGCACATCGCTGCCTATCAACCTCGCCATTTCCATGATATCTGAAATTTTTTCATTCTCGCACAAATACCATAACAGCGCTGCAGCATCGGCACTGCCTCCGCCTAACCCCGAAGGAGACGGGATGTGCTTTTCAAGTTTGATCTTTAACTTTGGATGTATGCCGGTTATCCTTTCAAAAATATCCATGGTTTTGAAAAGTGTGTTTGAACTGTCCCATGGCAAATTCATTTTGGACGAAAATGTCGTTTCATCACTTTTCTCTACTTCCAAAAGATCGTAAAGAGATATGTTGTGCATAAGCGAAATTATATCGTGAAATCCATCATCTCTTTTTGAAAGTACAGAAAGGTACAAATTGACTTTTGCGTAAGCCTTTATAATCATGAGAAATGCCCCATCGCAAGGATGGGGCGATTTTTCACTTCCATCTTAGAATGAGTTGTTTTGCAGCCCTTACATCGTCGAGTCTCCTTACCGGAGTAATGTGAGGCGCTTCTTGAAGAAGTTTTGGATTTTCTTTTGCTTCCTTCGCTATTTTTTCAACAACTTCGACGAATTTATCAAGGGTCATCTTTGATTCTGTTTCTGTCGGTTCTATCATAAGGTCTTCATGGACTATCAATGGGAAGTACACCGTCGGCGGATGGACACCGTAGTCCAACATTCTTTTCACGAAATCTAAAGCCTTAACCCCATGGCCTAACAAAGGTTCAGTCGTTGCGACGAATTCGTGCATGCATGGCTTTGTATCGTAAGGCACTTCGAGTATCTTGGAAATTTTTGCCCTTAGATAATTGGCATTTAAAACTGCCATTTCGCTTGCACGTTTAAGTCCATCTCCTCCCATCGTCAAAATGTAAGCATATGCCTTGACAAGTACAGAGAAATTCCCATAGAAACTTCTAACACGTCCTATGGTGTTTTTATGTGAGTAATCGAGAAAATACTTTTCACCCTTTTTACCAACAGTTGGAACAGGAAGAAAACTTTCGAGAAATTTTTTCACACCTATCGGCCCGGCACCAGGGCCTCCCATTCCATGAGGAGTGGAAAAAGTTTTGTGCAAGTTGAAGTGAACCACATCGAATCCGAGGTCTCCCGGCCTTGCCTTTCCCATTATGGCGTTGAAGTTTGCACCGTCGTAGTAAAGCAAGCCTCCGGCATCGTGTATTATCCTGGATATTTGAAGCACATTTTCATCAAAAAGTCCAAGTGTGTTCGGATTTGTAAGCATTATGCCGGCAGTGTGAGAATTAACGATTTTCTTTAATTCGTCTATATCCACCATTCCATTTTTGTCTGATTTTATTTCGATTGCCTTATACCCGTTCATCGTTGCCGTTGCAGGATTTGTACCGTGTGCGGAATCGGGTATTATCATCTCATCTCTTTCAAAGTCTTTTTTGTGTTCGTGATAAGCACGTATAACGGCAACCCCCGTGTATTCTCCGTGGGCACCAGCAGCGGGTTGTAACGTCATGGCATCCATCCCGCTCATGACTTTCAAGGCTTCTTGAAGGTTGTACATCAACTCGAGAGCACCTTGAACTGTATTTTCATCCTGATAAGGATGTATCTTTGAGAAGCCGTCAAAAGCAGCCGCGGATTCGTTTAGTTTGGGGTTGTACTTCATCGTGCATGAACCAAGCGGATAGAAACCAATGTCTACGGCATAATTCAGCCTTGAGAGGTTTGTGTAATGTCTTACAACATCTCCTTCCGTGAGTTCAGGAAGTTTTGGAGGTTCGACTCTTTTGAATTCACCAGATAGGTTGTAATTGTCAACATCCAATTTGGGTGGTATAAAACCTCTTCTTCCGGTCGTGGAAATTTCAAATATCAACTCCATATCACATCGCCTCCAAAACGGAGATCAATTTTTCAATTTCTTCCGATGTATTTGCCTCTGTCGCACAAAATAGCACATGTCCTTTCATGCTGCCATCGGCCTTCGAAAGATCGAGAGGTCCGATAATTCCATTTTTGAAAAGCACTTTTTTCATCTTCGAAATATCGAGATCGGTTTTAACGACAAATTCGTTGAAAAATTCTCCGGAGAATGCACGAACGAAATGACCGGTTTTTTCAAGACGCTTAAGTAAATAATGAGATTTGGAAATGTTCAGTTCTCCTATCTCTTTCAAGCCTTTCGGTCCAACGAGAGAAAGATATATCGAAGCGTAAAGCGTTCCAAGTGCATGATTCGAACATATGTTAGACGTAGCCTTTTCACGCCTTATATGCTGTTCTCTTGCCTGGAGTGTCATGACGAAACCGCGTTTGCCGTCAACATCGACGGTTTCTCCAATTATTCTGCCAGGCATTGTTCTTACAAATTTCGTATCTTCCCTGATGGCAAAAAATCCAAACGAAGGCCCTCCAAAATTCATGGATATTCCAAGAGTTTGTCCGTCTCCGACGACGACATCCGCACCGAGTTTACCGGGCGCTTCAAGTATGCCCAAACTTATGGGATTCGAAATGACTATAAGAATTACATCCTTAGAAATTTCTCTTATCGACTTAAGATCCTCTATTACCCCGTAAAAATTCGGATATTGAACGACAACGCATGATGTTTTATCGTCAATTTTTGATTTCAAATCCTTCAAAGAAATCTTACCATCGGAATCATGTGAAACCTTTTCGATTTCTATCTTCGGTCCGGCAACGTAAGTTTTCACTGTTTCAATGTATTCCGGATGTATCGTGTCTGCCACGAGCGCTCTGTATTTTTGCGTGTACCTTGAAGCCATCAAAACCGCTTCCGCCAAAGATGAAGCGCCATCGTACATCGATGCGTTTGCTATTCCCATTCCGGTGATCTCGCATATCATCGTCTGAAATTCAAAAAGTGATTGAAGTGTGCCTTGAGAAACTTCAGCCTGATAAGGTGTGTATGCAGTGTAAAAATCACCTCTCGAGGCTATTTGGCCGACAGCCGAAGGTATCACATGATTGTATATACCGCCTCCGATGAAAAATGCATACTTATCAGCACTTGCATTCATAAGTGCCATTTTTCTCAATTTTGACAAAACGTTGAATTCGTCCATTCCGTCCGGCAGATCTATTGAATTTATGAGTTTTTCCGAAGGTATAGTTGAAAACAAAGATTCAACGTTTTTAACGCCTATCGTTTCAAGCATTTCTTTCAAATCTTGATCTGTATGGGGAATATACGGTTCCATCTGAATTCCTCCTTTTTAGATTCCAAATCCATGATCCGGCAGGATCGGAATCAAAGATGATTCACATTTAAAATCGATCAAGCATAAATCAACGTGTTTCATCGACGAATTTATCGTACGCTGTTTTATCAAGTAAAGCGTCAAATTCTTTTGGATTAGAAACCTCTATTTTTGCGATCCATCCGTCACCTTCGGCCGATTTGTTTATCAGTTCGGGAGTGGTTTCAAGTGCTTTGTTAACTTCGACAACTTTTCCGCTTAAAGGTGCATAAACATCACTTGCCGATTTAACCGATTCAACTGAACAAAGCATTTCTCCGGCTTTAACGGTTTTTCCGACATCCGGCAGGTTGACGTAAACAACGTCTCCCAATTGATTCTGGGCATGATCCGATATTCCAACTGTTGCAACTTTCCCTTTCAGTTCAGCCCACTCGTGAGTTTTCAAATACTTCTTCATTTTTGTTACCTCCTGAATTATTTAGATTTAACGCTTCCTCTGTAAAAAGGCGTTTTTATAACAGTTGCTTTTATTTTCTTACCATGAATATCCACGGACAAATTATTTCCCATTTTGGAATGATCGGCATCAACGTAACCAAGTGCAAGTGATCTGTTAAGAGTTGGTGATTTTGTTCCGCTTGTGATATGACCTACCTTTTGATCTTCCGAAAAGATCTCGTATCCGTGCCTTGCTATACCACCATCTATTTCAAGACCTCTTAATCTTTTGGTCACACCTTTTTCTTTTTGCCTTTCAAGTACTTCTTTCCCATTGAAAGAAGGCTTTGTGAAATCAACAGTCCAGCCAAGACCGGCCTCAAGTGGCGTTGTCGTATCATCTATGTCATTGCCGTAAAGCATGTAACATGCCTCAAACCTTAAGGTATCTCTTGCGCCGAGTCCACAAGGCTTTACATCGTTGTTTCCTATTTCGATCAATTTTCTCCACATCGCAATTGCGGCTGCCGGATCGAAATACAATTCAAAACCATCTTCTCCTGTGTATCCCGTTCTTGACACTATGCAGTTTATGCCGTTAATTTGCCCTGTCGTGAAATTATAAAAGGATATCTTCGAGAGATCGACTCCTGAAATTTTTTTCAAAATCTTTTCTGCCATCGGTCCTTGAAAAGCTATTTGGGCATAATTATTCGAAACATTTTCTATTTTCACTCGATAATGCCGCTTTTGAGATTTAATCCATTCGTAATCTTTGTCGGTGTTCGAAGCATTTACCACAAGAAGCACTTTTGTGTCTGAGAATTTGTAAGCGAGCAGATCATCGACTATCGTTGCATTTTCATAGCACATGGGGCTGTAACATATCTCTCCGTTTTTAAGTTTCGAAACGGAATTCGTTATGAGGTTATCGACAAATGGTACTGAATCAACATCTTCAACCAAGATTTCTCCCATGTGAGAGACATCAAAAATACCCGCTTTTTCTCTAACCGATTTGTGCTCTTCGATTATCGAGGTGTATTGAAGTGGCATTTCCCATCCACCAAATTCAACTAACTTGGCTCCCAATCTTTTGTGCTCAGACCATAGCGGTGTTTTCTTCAATTCCATGATCTTACCTCCTCACACTCTATATGAAAATTTCAAAACAGATTTCCAACTTCGAAGTCGACCGTAAATTCATTTTTTTTCGCCAAAAGGTACTCTCCGTTTTTAATGGCGATCCATCCACCACCAGAGGGCTCGGTTGAAATTGAAAGCGAATTTTTACACGCCTCGTAAAATAGCGTGTGATAATTATCATCGACCTTTTTGACATATCTCCATCCCATAAGCATTTCGTCGTTGACAATTATGGCATTCAAAGACGTGTATTTACCTTCTGAAATGTCTATCAAGGTTTTAACCGTTGTTCTTACCGATTCAAGTAGATCCTTATCTTTCAAGTTTTCAATGAACATTTTAGCGTAAAACTGCGTGTCTATTTCATCTTTCCTTTTCGATTTTGAAAGGTTGTAGATCGTTCCATTGTGGGCAAAAGACCATATTTTGCCTTTTTCATTATATACGAAAGGATGAGAAAACAAAACATTTGCTTTTCCAAAACTTGCTTTCCTTGCGTGCAAAAGCGCAGATTTAGCGATTTCATCGATCTTCCCATTTTCCCATATCGGCTTTGAACTTTTCTTTATTGAAAACTCTTCATCGTTGTAACACACGCCGCCCCACCCGTCACCATGCGGTGCATCTTTACCGTGAAGAGCCTGTGCCTTTAAAATTTCAAAGTAAGGTGTAACAGGTTTACCTTCTGTTGAGATAAAACCTACCATTCTGCACATCTTTTACTCCTTGTGCTTTTTAATTTCGTCAAGGAGAGATTCGGCTTCTTCCAATTCTTCGGCCTTAACAAGTAATTCTTTGGGACCACTTTCTCCGAATATCATGGATCCGCCATAAGGAACAGTTGAATCTCGAATCTTGGCTTCAATTCCATTTTCTTCAAGAAAGCCCCTCGTTATTTCAGCCGAAGTACCATTTTCAAATATATCCAGCACTGTCCACTCTGTTTTTTTCATGATGTCTTCCTTTCAAAAATATACACGCTAAAGAAATGATACCACAAAAATAAAGAGGCCGAACACAGCCTCCTAAAAATGGACGGTGGAAAAAATCAGTTTATGCCTAAGTAAGCATGCCTTACGCCGGCATTTACAAGCAAATCTTTCCCATTTCCTTCAAGAACTATTTTACCCGTTTCAAGCACATAGGCGTAATCGGCATTTGCAAGGGCCATCGATGCATTCTGTTCAACAAGCAAAATTGTTTTACCTTCTGTTTTTATTTTGTTTATGACGTCAAAAACCATTTTGACAAGTAAAGGTGCAAGGCCGAGAGATGGCTCATCCATCAGAAGTATTTCTGGATTACCCATCAAAGCCCTCCCTATGGCTAACATCTGTTGTTCACCACCCGAAAGGGTACCTCCGGCTTGCTTTAATCTCTCTTTTATCCTTGGAAATAACCCAAGCACGAGATCAAAGTCACGCTTTATTCCATCGACGTCTTTTCTTCCAAACGATCCTATCATGAGATTTTCTTGAACCGTAAGATTCGGAAAGATTCTTCTGCCTTCTGGAACGAGTACTATGCCATTCTTAACGATTTCATCTGTCCTCGTTTTTGTTATATCTTTTCCTTTGTAAGAAATTTTTCCCTTTTTGGAAGTCACGACATTCATTATCGCGTTCAAAGTCGAACTTTTTCCGGCACCGTTAGCGCCTATAAGCGTTACCAATTTTCCCCTTTCAACGCTCAAATCTATTCCTTTTATGGCATTTATTGCTCCGTAATGGACTTTTAGACTTTCTACTTTGAGAATTTCATACATATACCTCATCTCCAAGATAGGCTTCTATGACTTTTTTGTCATTTTGGACTGTTTCCGGATTTCCATGAGATATGAGTTTACCGTAATCAAGCACGTATATCCTTTCGCATATGTTCATGACGAATTTCATATCATGTTCTATAAGTAAAATTGTCAGAGAAAAGTCTTTCATGATTCTTCTTATTGATTCAAGCAATTCCTGACTTTCTTGCGGATTCATGCCCGCGGCTGGTTCATCGAGGATCAGTAAAGTTGGATTTGTGGCTAAAGCACGTGCAATTTCAAGTTTCCTTTGCTGTCCGTACGGCAATGCGGAGGCCTTAAAGTCTGCATATTTTTGAAGTTCCATTTTTTCAAGCAAATTAAAGGCTTTTTCTTTCATTACTTTTTCAACTTTGACGTAATCGGGGGTTTTAAGAATTGCGCTGAAAAGCCAGGGTCTCCATAGCGATTTGGGATATTTTTTAGGATCATGCGCGTGAAGAAAATTGAGTGCCTTTCTATTCGTGAAATACGAGTGCTGTCCAACCATGGTGTTTTCAAGAACGGTCATATCCGAGAAAAGCCTTATGTTCTGAAAAGTTCTTGCAATTCCTATCTGATTTATCAATTGTGGTTTAAGTCCTGTTATATCTATGCCTTTGAAAACAATTTTGCCGGATGTAGGTTTGTATATCCCTGTTATCATGTTAAAGATAGTCGTTTTACCGGCACCATTTGGCCCGATAAGACCAACGAGTTCACCTTTGTTTATGTACATTGAGAAATTATCGACTGCGGTAAGACCTCCGAATTTTATGGTTATTTTATCCATATCCAAAATATTTTCAGCCATTTTCATCACCAACTCTTTTTTTGAAGAAAGCGTATATGTTTTGCCAACTTAACTCCGATTTTCCCATCAACCCTCTTCTCCAGAAAATCATTACAACTATGAAGATAACCGAAAGCAAAAGCATGCTCATTCCCGGCACTCCGGGTATTGTCAATCCGAAAAAGTTCACGTTTGATTCGAACATCCTAAGCCATTGCGAGACAAAAGCAAAAAATATCGCCCCGATTATCGCTCCAGATATGCTGCCCAATCCACCAATGACGATCATTATGAGCACGTAAAAGGTAAGCATCACACCAAGACTTGTAGGCCTTGGATCAAGGGTCGTTATCCAGTGGGCGTAAAGCGAACCGGAAATACCCGCAAAAAATCCGCTTACGACAAAAGCCATCATTTGATGCCAGAACACATCTATTCCCATGACCTTAGCCGCCACAGGGTCTTCGGATATCGCCCTAAGTGCTCTTCCGTAACTGCTGAATTTCAAACTTCCCACGACGATAACCGTCACAAGCAACCATCCCCATGCCCACCATACAGTTGTGTATGAATTTATGCCCTTAAGACCGAGTGTGCCATTTGTCAGTCCGTAAAAATTTTGTATGAGAATTCTTATTATCTCGGCAAAAGCCAAAGTTGCTATTGCAAAATAATCGCCCGTTAACCTGAGCGATGGATATCCTATCAAAAAGGCAAAAAAGGCTGCAACAAGTCCGCCTATGATCGTTGCGGGCAGAAAGCCTATCTGTATGCTGTTCAGAGGCCATATCAGAGGTTGAATGAAAAATGACATCTGTTTTTGTCCGATTGAAAGTGTTAAAAGTGCGGATGTGTAAGCGCCTATGGCTATAAATCCTGCCTGGCCAAGTGAAAAGATGCCGGTTACCCCGTTGACAAGGGTGTAACTCACGGCCATAATACCGTAGATGGCTATCAACGTTATGATCCTTGACCAGTAATCTCCAAAAATATTCGCATTTGCAAGAAAGAAATAAACACCTACCAAAAAAACAATTGTCAGTATCACGTTAACTTTAAAAGATAATTTTTTCATGTCATCAAACCTTCTGTTCTGAATATATTTTGAATATGCCCGTTGGTCTGAACATCAAAATTATCACAAGTGTGACGTAAGCAAAAACATCTCTGTATCCTGCCAGACTGGGAAAGAAGCCGACAAGCATGATCTCCAAAAATCCAAGCAAAAAACCTCCCACAATTGCCCCTTGAATAGATCCTATTCCTCCGATAACCGCCGCTATAAATGCTTTCAAACCTGGCGTAAAGCCCATGTAAGGTTGGACTTGCGGATATTTCATTGCCCACAGAATACCCGCAACCGCGGCAAAAGATGATCCAACTATGAAAGTTATGCTTATAACGTTGTTCACATTTGCACCCATAAGACTTGTTGCGGGTATATCAACGGATATGGCCCGCATTGCAAGCCCCGTCTTTGTTTTGTAAAGCAACCACCATAAAAGCAGAAAAAGCAAAGCCGTAACGATAATCGTTATGAACGTAAGCACCGGAATTCTCGTTTTTCCCATCATGATAACATCGGAAAATACTTTCGGGTAAACGTTGAATGATTTAGGAATGCCACCAAAGACAACGACTGCAAAACTTTCAAGAAAGAAAGACATTCCTATTGCCGTTATCAAAGATGAAATTCTCGGAGCACTTCTTAACGGCCTGTACGCTATCTTCTCTATCGAGTAACCGAGCAAACCCGTTATGAATATGGCAAACAAGAAACCTAACCACCAAGGTAAAAGTAAAAGTGTAATTGCGTAAAAGGCAAAATACGTTCCCATCATGAAAATATCGCCATGAGCGAAGTTTATAAGTCTCAATATGCCATAAACCATTGTGTACCCCACCGCTATCAAAGCGTAAAGGCCTCCCAGTGCGAGACTGTTAAAAAAATTTTGAATCAATGCATTCAAACTTGCATCCAAAGTTAATCACCCCATTGAATTCAAAAAGAGGGGAGTGTTTCCCCTCTTATGGATTTATAGTTGTAACGTATGTGAACTGACCGTTCACAACTTCATTTATAACGGCAGACTTAACCGCGTTACCGTCATCGCCTATTGTTATATAGCCGGTGGCGCCTTCAAAATTCTTCGTACTTCTTATAGCCGCGTTTATTTTGGCCGGATCCGTTGAACCTGCTCGTTCTATGGCATTTAACATGACAAGGTACGTGTCAAATCCAAGGGCTGCAAGGGCAGATGGAGAGGTGTGGTAAAGGGCCTCATATTTTGCAACGAATTCCTGTCCCATTTTCGTTGCAGGGTGATCCGCATTGAAGTGAGAGGTGTAGTAAAGTCCATTAACAGCACTTCCTCCTATTTTAATAAGTTCTGGTGCTTCAGCACCATCACCGGCCAAAAATGGTCCCGTGTATCCAAGTTGTCTCGCCTGCTTTGCCATAAGGGCAATTTCAGGGTAATAACCAGAGACGTATATAACGTCGGGATTATGGCTGAGGGCATCTGTAAGTTGGGCACTGAAATCCTGATCTCCTGACTGGTAATATTCTTTGTAAACTGTACCTCCACCAGCGGTGAAATCTTTTACGAAGAAATTCGAAAGTCCTACACTGTAATCCTGGGCAACATCTGTGAAAACGGCAGCCGTTTTAGCCTTCAAATTGTTGAGCGCAAAGATGGCAGCAACATGTCCCTGGAAAGGATCGATGAAACACACCCTTGAAACGAAATTTTTCCCCTGAGTCACAAGCGGATTTGTGGAAGCCGGCGAAAGTAATGGTATCCCTGCTTTTTCTGCCACAGCACCGCCCGCCAAAGTGTTTGAACTTGCAACTTCTCCTAAAATACCCACAACGCCGTTAAGATTTATGAGCCTACTCACGACATTCGCCGCTTCGGTTTTGTCCGATCTGTTATCCGCAAGAATCAGTTCAACTTTCATTCCAAGCACGGTTGGAAACATTTGATTTGCGATCTCTATCCCCTGATAGACCATCTGCCCAAAAGATGCTATGCCACCGGTCATCGGCAAAGCGACACCGATCTTCACAGTTCCTTCAGAGAAAGACAAAACGGAAAAAAACATCAGACCAACCAGCAACACAAAAAATATTTTTTTCATCCGACTACCTCCCTTATGGTAATATTTTGTATCAATTTTATACCGTAAGGGTCATTTTGTCAATCTTTTATGTTAATTCTTATTTTAAAATTAACTTTAAAGAAATATAAGTAAGACCTTCAAAAGGATGGGATTTCTGATCAAGTGCAGAATACATGACTTTGTCCATTAATTGAAAAGGCGGCATATAGCCGCCTTAATGTGACATGCTCCCCCCACTTATAAAAGTGAGAGAATCCTTTCTTAAAAAGGTTAAATTCTACCAAGAATCATTATGGATATTATCAAACCGTATATGGCAACTCCTTCGGCAAGGCCAACGTATATCAACGTTCTTCCCAACATTTCGGGTTTTTCGCTTATAGCGCCTATACCTGCGGCTCCGGCGATACCGACACCTATACCCGCACCTATGGACGCAAGACCGGTGGATAAACCTGCACCAAGTAAACCTAAACCTACACCGTTACTTACAGTTGTTGAAGTCGCTGCCGCGGTCGTAGCAGCCAGTGCATGACCGTCTGGAATCATGGAAAGTAAGGCTATGAGACCAAAGGTTATCACCGAACCTATGTTCATTCCAAGAATCCCTTTTCCCACCTTAACTGGAGACGAAATTTTTTTCATAACCTTTTTGCTCGTCAAGATTATTCCCAACACGATCGTTGTTGCTATAACGACAGTCATCAATGCAACAGATACTGACATCAAGATGTCCTCCTTTCAAAATATAAAACTTCAAACTCTTTTTTCCTCTCTAAAAGAAAATGGATGGAACTCTCTTCCGCCTGCCTCGAAAAATTTCGTGAAAAATTCGTAATACGTCAACCTTAAACTCTGGATGAAGACCACAAGTCCTTCGAGTCCCACGAGTATCAATTGACCCATTAGAAAAATTATTATTGCCCAGACATCCCCACCCTTTGCGGGTAAGACCATAAGCGTCATTATCCAAAACGCTTCGAACAACGCTTCATGCGTTAAAGCAAAGGCAGCCAACCTGACGTACGATATGGCATTGCTCAAAAAAGATATCAACGTATCGAACATGCCAAAGCCGGTTTCAACCCAAAAGCCTTCACCAAATTTGATCTTTTCTCCGGACACGATCTGTCCAAGCGGCCTTTTAAGCAACATTGCAACAAGACTTACTATTATGAGTATAACGACTAAAGTCATGTAAGGTACCTTTCCTTCAAACATGTAAAAGGATACTGCCATAACTGCAGGCCAGTAAAAGACAAGTCCTGCTATGCCTTCCGGAGAAAAGAGCGCTTTCTCCCAGTTTCTTTGTCTGAATCCGTTTATTATGTTTAAGATCATTCCAAAACTTATCATGCCGATTCCAAAATATATACCGACTATCATCAATTGGTTTATCTGGATTATAGGCCTTAGCCATATGGCAGGCATCCATTCAAAGCCAAAGATTGATCCGTACATGAAACCAAAAAAGATAGATGCGGATGCGGCACTCATCATAACGGTGCCAAATTGCTTTGAACCTCTTTTGTACATGAGATACCCAAACAAGAAAAGAATTGCGCCGTGGCCTATATCTCCAAGCATGAATCCGAACATGAAGGTGAAAAAGGCCGCGACAAAAGGAGTGGGATCTATTTCACCGTAAGATGGCGTCCCAAACATTTTCGTCACAAATTCAAATCCTTTTAGCCATCCTCCTCTGTTTTCAACCTTAACCGGAACTTCTATCCGTTTTGTTTTCATGATCTTTTCGGCCGATTCATTTATCATAAGTACTTCTTCATCGATCTTTTGATCGAATTTTTTTACCTCTTTTGATGGCATCCAGCCGTTCAAAAGGTAAAGATTGCCGGTAGAAGTCGAAAATGATTGAAGATCGTATATTCTCTTGTGAGAAATGATAAGCGGATAATATTTATCGACGAATGCTTTGTTGGAATACAACACTTTCTTTATCGCAAGATTGCTTTCGTTAACCGAAATTTTTGTCACTTCTATAAGTGCTTCCATTCTCGCCTTTACCTCTTTTGGCGTTCCCGTGTAATCAACTGGCAAAACATCTTCTTCAAAATATGCGGATTGCAAAATCTGCCTTGCCTCTTCTTCAAAGTCAGGAGGGGTAAAAACGAATATCCATGAATTGTCTCGATCTCTGCTTACCTCAAGAATGAGGATAGGGTCTTTAAGCGAAGACTCTATAAGATTTTCGTAGTTTCTTATCGGTACCCTTCCAAAAATCAATTTTATCCTGTTTATCTCTGCCAAATTTCCAAGATCGATGTTAAGATTTACAAGTACATTCACATGAAAGAGCACATTTTGATAATCAGAAAGTTTCTTTGCCTGATCGTTTTTTCTGCTGAAGAAAGTCTTTATGCCTTCATTCATGAGTTTGAATTTCTTTTGAAGGTCGTTTATATGCAAAGGTTCATCAAGATTTATCTCGTTTTGATCGAATGGAGGAACGTATTCGGTCATCTTAAGAAAATTCGTCATCTCGCTGTAAAGTTCACGGTAAGGATTATCGATCTGTATTTTTAAAAGGTCAGAAGTAATCGTTTCATCCATGATTTCTTTCATATCATGAGGTTCAAAAGATTCTGACGATATGAGATCGAGGTCATTTTTTTCTATTTTTTCACGTGGAGCAACAAAAGTTACATTTTCCATTTTAGCAACTGCCATACCAACACCTCAAAATTCGTTTATTAACCTCTCTTTTATTTCTTCGGCTTTAAGTTCATACCTTACACCTTCTGTTATCGTAGACAGATCCATTATTTCATATTCTTTAAGTAAAAAATAATGAAAATAAACGGCGATTGAAAAATTACCGAGTTTTGTTATTGATTCTCTCGCTTTACGTTGAAGAAATCTTCTCTCGGCAAGAGTTATCCTATCGATGAAATTGTCCTCATTCATATCTTTGTATATCTCTGAGTAAGGACCTGCTTTCAGTACGTCAAGCACCTCTTTTATTCCTTTGGCATCACACATGGCATGCAAATCATCGGGTTTGAGTCTGAAATGAAAAGACAACAATAAATTGTAAAGTTCTTCAGGTTTAAGATCGTAAAAAGCCTTTGCACGTGCTATTCTTTCTATATCTATCATATCCGCTCTTTCGCCTGTCAGTTCTTTAACGATGACCTGATCTTTCGTGCCTAAATTCTTCGATGCGCTAATTATCTTTGAAAAAAGCCAACCATCGATGGCATTTTCAAGCACGGCTATAAGGTTAACAGCGGTACTTTTTTTGTAACTCGAAAAGACATTTCTCACAACTTCCTGATATGGAGTTCCTGCAAGATTATCCAGCACTTCATCCTGATTTTTTGAGTTTGAAATTTTAACCGGATCTATCGTCGCTCTTTCTCCGAGATTGAAAAAGATCTTCTTTGATTCTTCTTTTAAATCTTTTTTATTTATCATATTTCTCAAAGCGAGTTTTAGGTTTTCTATTTCATACCTGTAAAAAAGCAAGTGCATGAAATCTTTGTCAAAGGTCACGAAAAAAGTGAAAATTTTCTTCATATCTTTAAGCAGATCCTCTTGAAGTAAATTTTCAAGATCTCTTCTGTGAACTTCATCGGGATTAAGATTTCCCATGGTATCTGAATACATCTTCGTACTTTGAATGTAACTCACAACATCCCGTACTGTCTTTTGGCCTATCAAATTTTTGTAATCTTCAGGTGTCAAAAGTTCTCCGCATAACGCGTAAAGTTTTGCCGATACACCTGCATATTTAACAAAACCTATCATATTAACCTCCAAAAAATCACATAAACATTATATCACTTATTTTTTGATGTTTCAAGGCTGCGAAATTTTGAGATGATCATTTTCATTTCATTCCTTCCGAAAAAGAAAAGCATGACAAGAAATATTGCGATCTCGAGGATATATTTCGGAAGAGATGACATTTTAGAAAGCGGAATCAGAAAAACAATCACGTAAATAAAGGATGTTAAGATGGGCAAAATGGTTTTTATGGAGAAAAAACTGCCCATTTTGAATTCAAAATCAAGATCATACAAAATCAAAAATAACAAAAGAAATGAAACGATGCTCGAAGAAGCCGCTATTCCAGCCTGTTTGAATGGCATCATCAATATCCAGTCCAAGTACGCGTTTACGAAAAGCATGGGAATACTTATCAAAGTAAGACGTACGGTCTTTTTTTGCGCTATGTAAATGTTACCAAGTATGCCCGTCAATGGAACGGTTATTATCATCGTCGAGTAGGCGATAAGGGCGGCCGATGTCATTGCCGTCGATTCGGCCGTGAAAGAACCTCTCTGGTATATTATCCTGACTATTATATCTGAGGCAACTATCGTGAATGCCGTTATGGGAGCAAGGATCTTTACAAGTGATTCCACCATCATGCGCGTTTTTTTCAAAATTGCTTTTTTGTCAAATATGGCAGCACTCTCGGAAATACTCGTCAAAGAAGATGTCACAATTCCCGCCGCCATGATGCCGTTTATCATCCCCACAATCGTGAAAGAATAGTTCAGCGCAGAGACACTTCCAACGGCAAGACCAGACGCAAATGCCCTGTCTACAACGCCATTTATCGTAGCAACGGCAGATGATAAAAAAAGAGGGGCGGCAAAATAAAAGGTCTTTCTCGTAAGATTTTTTGAAAATTTTCCAAAGGGAAAATTACCCCATATCTTTCTACCGTAAAGGTAAGCCACAAATCCTATCGCGCCGGTTCCAAATTCCAAAGAAAGTGCGTAAGCGCCTTCTTTCATGAATGGCGCAAAAATAAGCAAAGCGGGAATTAAAAATAAATTCGTTGAGAATTGCGCTATCGAGTATTGAAAAAACATCCGTTCAGCCCTTAAAAAAGCGCCAAACAGGTTGGACCATCCGTTTAACAAAGGCAGAAGCGAATAAATTCTGAGATAATTTTCCGCAAGACCAAGTTGATCGCCGCTAAAGCCGGGGGCGAAAATTTTCATGTAAACACCGGGGAAAACAGCAAGCGTGATCCCAAACAGTATCAAAAAAAGAGATGTGAAAGTTAAAAGCCCTTTCGCGTAAGACTCGGCCACGGCGAAGCCGTGTTTTTTCTCTTCGATGTAAATCGGTATCGCTATTGACGCAAAAGCACCGGCGATTATGCCGGCAACGATATCGGTTGGCCCAAGCGCTATTATAACCGCATCGTATCCGCTGCTCGTGCCGAATAACATGCCGGCAAGCAACTGCCTTACAAAGCCAAGCAATTTAGAGGCCGCAACGAAAACAGTTATCCAAAACGTACCTGAGATTATATCTTGAGATGTCATTTGCCTATTCATCTTTTTATCCTTGATTATTCAATATTTACAAAAACATGTTTATTGTACCATACATTCTGAATACTCATGTGATATAATTCTTTTGGAAGGTTTTATATAATACTTCAATAGGAGGTCAGAAAGATGCACACCGATATAATTGATGTAAGGGCTATGGAAGTCCTTGACTCGAGAGGAAATCCAACGGTTGAAGTTGATGTTTTGCTTGAAGATGGAAACACCGGCACGGCAATGGTCCCATCCGGAGCATCAACCGGAAAACACGAAGCGCTTGAATTGAGAGATGGCGCAAAAAGATACGATGGCAAAGGTGTTGAAAAGGCAGTTGAAAACGTCAACGAAAAAATCGCACCAAGAGTTGTCGGACTTAACGTTTTCGATCAGGCTTACGTTGATAAAACCATGATCGATCTTGATGGCACACCAAACAAATCAGTGCTTGGAGCCAACGCAATTTTAGGTGTTTCGATGGCAGTTGCACGTGCCGCCGCAAACGCGCTTTACATGGATCTCTACGAATATTTGGGAGGGCCAAACGCAAAGACTCTGCCGGTACCGATGATGAACGTCATCAACGGTGGTAAACATGCCGATAGTGGCCTTGACATACAGGAATTTTTGATAGTTCCGGCCGGCGCTCCGAATTTCAAAGAGGCCTTAAGATACGGTGCAGAAACCTTTCAGGCTTTGAAATCAATTCTCAAGTCCATGAAGATGGTAACTTCTGTTGGTGATGAAGGCGGTTTTGCCCCGCAACTTGGTTCTAACGAAGAAGCGATAGAAGTTATCGTTAAAGCCATAGAAAAGGCCGGTTACAAACCCGGAAAGGATATCTACGTCGCGATAGACTCGGCTCCTGATTCGTTTTGGGATGATACAAAGAAAAAATACCATTTTGGCGGGAAGGACATAACGACAGATGAACTTCTCGAATTTTACAAAAAAATTGTGGATAAATATCCGATGATCTCTTTGGAAGATCCATTCTACGAGGAAGATTGGGATGGCTTCACAAAAGTCACAAAAGAATTGGGACATAAAAATCAAATAATAGGAGACGATCTTTACGTTACCAACATATCAAGATTGAAGATCGGCATAGAGAAAAAAGCCTCCAATTCCATATTGATAAAGTTGAACCAAATAGGAACGGTTACTGAAACATTGGACACAATAGAATACGCAAAAACACATGGCTTCACGTGTGTCGTTTCTCACAGATCCGGAGAGACCGAAGATACCTTCATAGCGGATCTTGCCGTTGCAGCAAATACAGGACTCATAAAGACAGGTTCACTTTCGCGAAGCGAAAGAATAGCCAAATACAACAGATTGCTCAAGATAGAATCCAAACTGGGATCTGTCGCCGTTTACAGGGGACTTAATGCTTTTTATTCGGTAAAAAGATGAGATTTTCCGAAATTGTCGGATTACTTTCAAAATATGATCTCGTTAAAACTCACAACCTGTCCGACGATCCTGAGATAAAAGATATTTCAGAGGATTCAAGAAAAACCAAAATCAACGATCTCTTCATTTGCGTGAAGGGATCGCGTTTTGATTCTCACACGGTTGCAAATTCAACGAACGCAAGTGCGTTGATATGCCAATATGAAATCAAAACGGATAAACCTTACGTGATCGTAAAAGACATACGACTTGCAATTTCCATTACGGCGTACAATTTTTATGGCCCATTTGATAATCTTCGCTTCTTTGCCGTCACCGGTACGAAGGGAAAGACAAGCGCGGCAACGCTTTTTAAAGAGATAACCAACGCGAATGCAGACAAATGTGCCCTCATGACAACAGTTGTGAATTCAACCCCGAATTTTTTTGAATTATCGGATCACACCACGCAATCTCCTTTGTATTTCGCACAACTTCTCAAAAGATCCATCGATGAAGGGGCAAAATTCGCTTCTCTTGAGGCATCTTCTCAAGGCCTTGACATGAAAAGGCTTGATGGCCTTTCTTTTGATAGAATCGCATTTCTAAATCTTACAAGAGATCATTTCGACACACATATGAATTTCGAGAATTATTTCGAAGCAAAAGCGCATCTTTTAGACCTTGTAAAGTCCGATGGAATTGTTTTTGTGAACTCAGATGCCGGAAAATGGTCAAAACTTTACGCACAACGTGGCATAGACAAAGGCTTAAAGGTTGTGACTTACGGTACCAGCGGGGACATAAAATTGAAAGTGACAAAAGCAGATGACAATGGTACTCAATTCAGACTTAAAATAGACGGAGAAGATTTTGATTTTTCAAGTACGGTCATAGGTGATTTTATGGCCTACGATATGACCGCATCCGTTCTCGCCGCGGTTTCTTTCGGAATTGGCATTGAAGTCATACAAAAAGCCGTTAACAACTTTGCCGGAGTTGAAGGAAGACTTGAAAGACATCATTCGGATGGTTATGATTTTTACATAGATTACGCACATACTCCTGCAGCACTCGAAGCAGTTTTGAAATTCGTGCGAAAGTTAACGCAAGGACGCGTCATCGTCGTCTTTGGAGCAGGCGGAGATGCTGACAGAGGTAAACGTCCTTTGATGGGATCAATGGTACAGAAATATTCCGATCTCATGTTCTTGACAAATGACAATCCCAAATCAGAGGATCCGCTTAAAATCATAGATGAGGTTATGAATGGTATTTCGGATCGGAGCAAACTTCACGTTGTACCCGACAGAAAACAGGCAATTGAAATGGCTTTGAAAACATGGAAGGCAGGAGACAAAGTTGTGATAGCCGGTAAAGGCCATGAAAGGGTTCAAATTTTCAACGGCTACGAAGTGCCTTTCAAAGACAGAGACGTTGCCTTTGAGATATTGAAAGGAATGGGTCGTATTTGAAGCTTTCCGAATTAGCCTTTATTGCAAGAGGAAAACTTGTCGGGAAAGATGAAGAAATTGCTGGTTTCAAAAGTGATTCGAGAGAATGCCTGTCTGGCGATCTTTTTTTTGCGCTTAAAGGAGAAAAGTCAGACGGTCATTATTTTTTAAAGGACGTTTATTCTAAGGGATCATTCGCTGTCGTCGACAGAGAAATTGATTTTTCTCCTTACGTGATCGTTGATGACGTAAGAAAGCGGATGTTAAGCCTCGCACTTTCAAAAATAGAAAAATCCGTCAAAATTGCCATAACAGGATCGAACGGCAAAACAACGACAAAAGAAATTCTCTCTGCTTTGCTCTCAGATCATGGAAAAGTTTTAAAAACCGAAGGAAACATGAATACCGATGTGGGAATATCGCTATCCATCTTAAACGGAATTTCAGATCCCGATTTTTCCGTTATAGAAATGGGTGCGCAAAAACCCGGAGATATTGAAAATTTAGCTTCGATTTTTAAACCGGATCTCTCCGTTATAACACTTGTCGGAAGTGCACATTCGGCTTTCATAGATGTGCCCAAAGAGAAGTCATCGATAGCCAATTACACAAAAAACACCGTCATCTATGACGGAGATGTCAGGCTGAATCTTCGAGATAAAGGTCTTATTTACACCGAATTTGTCAAATTGAAAGGATACAAAGATCTTAAGACTCTGGTAGAATTAGATGGCAAAATTTTCTTCATGAACGAAATATGGGGATCAGGACAGATAAAAGATTTGAATATGGCTTTAAGCGTGCTTGAATATTTAGGAATCAACTTTAATTCATTCGATATAGAAAAAATTCAGATGCCATCAGGCAGGATGAATTTTGAACGGATTGGCAAATACTTCCTTGTTGATGACACTTACAACGCAAGTCCTGAATCTTTTCTGAATGCCGTAACGACATGCGCAAAATTCGGAAATACGATATGGATTCTTGCGCCGATGAAGGAATTGAATATGGACGGAGTTAAAGAGCAACTCATGAATTTTTTTTTGCGTTTAAAACCGAAGATGGTTTTCACCGTTGAAAACGATGATTTTTACCCTTTTGGGATTCCTTACGATTTGGATAAGTTTTTAAATATTTTAAATTCAAATGATGTTATACTTGTGAAAGGTTCGAGATTTTACAAGATGGAAAGAATCGTCAAAGAGATAAAGGAGGAATTGAAGAAACTTTGAATTATTTTCTTGAGTTTTCTCTTGCCTTTATTTTAACTGTTTCGATGCTTTTTCCCTTTTTAACTTTCATGAGAAAAATCAAAGTTGGGCAACATATAAGACCTGAAGGTCCGAATATGCACAACTACAAAGAAGGAACGCCAACTATGGCGGGCGCTATTTTCATTCCTATGGCCGTGATCGCGACTTTGATTTTCGACCGATCTTATCCGATGCTTATCCTTGCGATCTCGACGATGGGCTTTTGGGCTGTCGGCCTTGCAGATGGACTTATCCAGACTCTACTTCACAGAGCCAAAGGACTTACAGGCCTTCAGAAACTTTCCTTCCAGATTTTGATAGCCTTGATAGCCTACATCTTCATTCAGAGGATCAATCCTCATCTTTACACTTTTATTCCTTTCACCGGAATCGAATGGAATCTTGGATACCTTTATCCGGTTTTAAGCATCATCTTCGTGGCGGGCATGTCTAACGCTTCAAACCTTACAGACGGGCTTGATGGACTGGCGGGTGGAACTTATCTCATCTCTTCGATAGGCTTGCTTGTCTTTTCGATCATAAAAGGTCTGCCGTTGACTATGACGCTGGCGCTAATGGGAGGAGTACTCGCATTTCTCTTTTACAACGTCAAACCTGCAAAAATCTTCATGGGAGATATCGGTTCTCTTGCACTCGGAGGATACGTCGGCATCGTTGGAATGCTTTACGGCTACGAATTATGGATGATACTTTTATTTCCTATTTTCGTGATAGAGGCATTAAGCGTCACCATGCAGGTAACGAGTTTTAAACTCTTCAAAAAGAGGATTTTTAAAATGAGTCCAATTCATCATCATTTTGAACTTTCCGGATACTCCGAATTACAAGTTACAATCGGTTTTTGGATATCTCAGGCCATATTCACCTTTATCATGGTAGGAGGTATATTATGGATTTTGCGCTGATCGGCTTTGGAGTGAGCAACAGATCGGTTTTAAGGTTTATCATCGAGAAAAAACTCGGAAATGTCTTCATCTCGGAAAAAAATGCCCTTTCAGACAGCGATAAGAAATTTTTCATTGAAAACGGTGTTGAATTTGAAGAATATGGAAACACGAAAAAAGTACTTGATGCAAAACTCATAATCTACAGTCCTTCCGTCAGACCGGACGATCCGATCGTAAAAGATGCCGTAGATGAAGGTCGTGCAATTGGAGAGATTGAGTTTGCTTGGAGGTACGTGCTGGATGGATCAAGAATTGTCGCGATCACAGGTTCCAACGGTAAGACAACGACGGTCTCTCTCATCGATCACATCTTGAAAACGGCACATATCGATCATTTCACCGGAGGAAATATAGGAACGGCGGCAAGCGATAGAAGAAATGAAAATATCTCTATCCTTGAAATAAGCAGTTTTCAACTTATGGGAACTAAAAATTTTCTTCCCGATATCGGGGCGGTTTTGAACATATCACCGAATCACCTTGACTGGCATTTGAATTTAAAAGAATATGTGGATGCGAAGATGAAACTTTCAGGATCGAAAAACTTTATTTACAACTCGGACAGCAATCTTATCCCCAAAGTTCACGGAATTAAAGTTTCGAAATCGAACGGTGATGTACTTGTCGATGAAAAAGGTTTTAAGATTGGACAAACTTACTTTTCGATTGAAGGATCGAAATTATTCGGCATTCATAACATTTACAACGCCGCATTTGCCGCTTTTACATCAAAACTTTTGGGTATTCCCGATGAAAAAATAATTGAAGGTTTAAAAACTTTCTCTCCGCTTGAGCATCGTCAGGAAATTTTTGCCGTCTTAGATGGCATAACCTACGTTAACGATTCCAAATCAACGACATCCGAATCGACGCTAAAAGCGCTTGATGATTTCAAAGGATCGATAGTCATAATTTGCGGAAGACCGAAAGAGAAAGATTATTCAACCTTAGCAGACGGATTGAGAAAAAAGTCAAAAGCAGTTATAATCATGGGGGAGATAGCGCCCTTTATAGAACCTTTGATCCAGGATGTTAAATATTCAAAGGTTACATCCATGAAAGAGGCAGTTTTTGCGGCGCAAAAAGAGGCAAAGATCGGAGATGTGGTGCTTTTGAGTCCGGCAGCAACATCTTTTGACATGTTTAAAGATTATCAGGATCGTGGAAAAACTTTTAAAAGGATAGTTTTAGATGGAAATATCAACGCGTAGAATTCTCATTTTACTTTCGATAATAGCCGCGATGGGCCTTGTAACTTTGTACAGCGCAAGTTACATAATGACTTACAGGTATCCTTATCCGCCACCCAACTATTATCTCGTACACCAGGTAGTTTCTCTGATCATAGGTGCCATACTTATGATCATACTTAGCGTTTTTGATTACAAAAAACATGAGTCTTACACCGGCGTTTATTACATCTTGGTGATAGTTGCCTTGATTGCCGTGTTTTTTTCGAGCGGCATAGTGGGATCGCACAGATGGATATCCATAGGTTCTTATTCGGTGCAAAGTTCCGAATTTGCCAAGATATTCATCTTGATATACCTTGCATCATACGTTAGTCGTAAAAACGGTGATATATCCACTTTCAAGGCCGGAATTTTCGATCCTCTTGTGAGACTTCTGCCGGTTTACCTGCTCGTTTTTCTTGAGCCTGATCTGGGAACGACCATTTTGCTTTTGATTTTGACTTTGATCGTGCTTTACATTGCCGGCGCCAAATTGCTTCACGTACTCTCAATTGTTGGACTTGGATTGCTTGCCTTTTTTGGAGCTTACGCGGCGGGCCTTTTGCACTCCTATCAGGCAGAAAGACTGACGTCCTTTTTCACTTACCTCGTCACGGGCAGTTCAAATTATCAGGCAAACATGGCGATGTCGGCCATAAACAGCGGCGGAGTCTTTGGCAGCGGACCGGGCGGAGCAGTTTACAAATTTTTCCTGCCTGTTCAATTCAGTGATTTCATATTTGCGGTTTTTGGAGAAGAATTCGGTTTAATAGGAATAATTTTGATCCTTTTACTGTATTACATGTTGATAAGAGAAATAGTTCATATAGCGTTAAAAGTCGACGATATCTTTGCCAAAGTTTACGTGACGGGTTTTGCATTTTTAATAGGTATTCAAATACTTTTCAACGCGGGAGTTTCTCTGGGTATTCTTCCCGTTACAGGTGTCACATTGCCGTTTTTCAGTTACGGCGGAAGTTCTATAATAGCACTTCTTGCCGGCCTTGGAGTTGTCATAAACATTGCCTACACGAACAGAGATTAGAGGCATTTTTGCCGCGGGAGTTACAGGAGGGCATATATACCCCGCATTGGCTGTGGCTGACGAAATTTCAAAGATCGTTGATTTAAAAGCACTTTTTATCGGCACAGGTCGAGGCGCAGAACCAAAGATATTTAAGAATTTCAAGTACGATTACGTTGTCATTCACGCAGTCGGAAGTGACGCTTCGAAATTAAAATACATCTACAAAAATGCCATTGCCTCCATCCGAATTTCAAAATTGCTGGATAAATTCAGACCTGATTTTGTCTTCACGACCGGTGGATACATAGGAGGTATAACAGGATATGCCGCCCACAAGAAAGGCATTCCGGTCTTTTTGCATGAATCGAATGTAGAACCTGGAATTTCAACGAAAAAATTGTCATCTTATTCGAAAATTTCATTTTGTGCTTTCGAAAAAACGGCCAAAATACTTCAAAATGGCCTTTACGTTGGAATGCCCGTCAGAGAAGGATTTGATCTTGAAAAAGATGAAGCATTCACTCAAAAATTTCCAATGAAGAAAATTCTTGCATTCGGAGGTAGCGAAGGATCTTCCGTTATAGACAAGATCGTGGATGTAATTTCGACTAAAATGGAAAATGTTATATTTTTTCACATAGGCCGTAAAATTGATAAGCCAAACGTCGTGAATTACGATTATTACGATGATATTCCATACCTCATGAGAAATTGCGATCTCGTGATCTCCCGTGCCGGTGCGAGTACGATAGGAGAGATAATACAAAGCGCAAAACCAGCCTTGCTTGTGCCATGGAAAGGATCGCTTAATGCCCATCAGGAGGCAAACGCAAAGTACCTTGCCGACCTTAAAAGTGCTTTCGTCATAGACGAAGACAAGATCGATTTTGATGAAATAGTCAAGATCATATCGACGATCTTTGACCCGTCTTTTTACGTTCAGGCATCCGAAGCCTTAAAAAAAATCAGGCCTTCCCAAAAGCCATCGATGATCATAGCAAAAGAGATAACGGGCAAGTAGCATATGGAAAACAGCATATAGCATATAGCCTATGGAAAGACAAAACAGTAAAGCGTGATCAGTGAACAGAAAAGCAGACTGGCGACGGAGGGCATGATGCCGAGAGGTGACCTGGCGAATTAAAAATCTTCTCTCACGATTGGCATGGTCATGCACCTTGGCCCGCCGCGACCTCTGGATAACTCACTTGAAGGTATCTCTATGACTTCAACCCCTGATTTCCTTATCAGAGCATTCGTGACGTAATTTCTCGAATACGTTATCACCGTTCCCGGACATATCGCAAGCACATTCGATCCGTCGCTCCATTGCTCTCTATCCTGGGCAATTAAATCATCACCGCCGCATTTCACGAGTTCAACGGCGTCAAGTTTAAGATAATTTTTCAACACATTTTGAATTTTCCCTTGCTCTTGATCTATCTTCAACTTTCCCTTTTCGTTTTTTATTGAAAAAATTTCAAGATCATCCGCTAATTTTGCGTGAATGACGAATTTATCGTAATCCATCATCGTAAAAATCGTATCAAGATGCATAAACGCACGCATAGGAGGTATAACAAAGGTCAAAATGGTTTCAAAACTCTCCTTTGAAGAAAAGATCCTTCTTGCGAACAATTCAACGGCTTCAGGCTCTGTCCTTTGAGAGATCCCAACGGCGATCACTTTAGGACTTAAAACGAGTATATCTCCTCCTTCTATGAAAAAGGGATCGCTTAGACTGTAATATCTGGGAATTTCCTCATCTTTGAAGAGTGAATGATATCTGTAAACGTAATCCATAAGCAATGTTTCGCGTCTTCTTATGCCCGTGGACATTCTGTTTACGGATATACCCCTTCCCACCGTAGCAACCGGATCTCTTTGAAAGTAGAGGTTAACCATCGGCCTCATGAAAAACGGAAATTCTTTTCTTATCCGCATCGAAAGAGAAGTGTTTTGAAGATCTATCTCATTCGATCTTACGCCACAGGTTATCTTTTCAAAAAGTGCTCTGGCATCAAGTTTAAGCAAAAAATCTTTTAAATTTTGGTTGAGATCCGGGCTGTTGATGTTGTTGAAAATCAGCATATCTTTGATGAATTGTGCTTTTACATCCTCATCTTTTAGCACTTCTGATATCAGATCTTCAACGTATAAAACCTGAACTTCTTTGCTTTTCAGGACAGACGCCATCACGTCATGCTCGCTTTGAGCAACTGGAAGATAAGGTATATCATCAAACAAAAGGTCTTCAAGTGAAGATGGGGTTAAATTTTCAAGTTCTTTTCCTGGCCTGTGAAGAAGTACTGTCTTCAGTTTTCCGATTTCACTGTAAACGTGTAGTTTCAAATCAACACCTATATGCTTTGAAGATATCTTTTTTGTTCATCCGTTAAAGTGTCTATTTTAATCCCAAGCAGATCGAGTTTCGTTTTGGCTATCTCAAGATCTATCTCTTGTGGCACTCCGTAGACCTTTTTCTCCATATTTTTGTGTTCTTTCGCTATTCTTAAAGCACTTAACAGTTGAACAGAGAAAGAGAGATCCATTATCTCTACGGGATGTCCATCACCAGCGGCAAGATTGACAAGACGACCATCGGCTATAAGATAAAGACGCTTTCCATCAACATCGTATTCGGTTATGTTTGGGCGGACTTCACGCTTCGATTTGGATATTCGATCCAAATCCTTTACGGATACTTCAACATCAAAATGACCCGCATTCGAAAGAATGGCACCATCTTTCATCTCTTTGAAATGTTCTTCCCTTATCACATTTGTATCACCGGTCACGGTCACAAAGATGTCCCCTATTTTTGAAGCGTCTTTCATTTGCATGACTTCAAAACCATCCATCAAAGATTCAAGCGCCTTTACAGGATCGACTTCGGTGATTATCACCCTTGCACCGAGACCTTTTGCCCTCATGGCCACTCCTTTGCCGCACCAGCCATATCCCGCAACGACAACATGCTTTTCCGATACGTTCATGTTTGTGTTTCTCATTATCGAATCCCAGACAGATTGACCCGTTCCGTATCTGTTGTCAAAAAGGTACTTCGTTTGAGCATCGTTGACGGCTATCGCCGGCACCATGAGTTTTCCCGCTCTCTCGAGTGCTCTTAACCTTTTGACGCCGGTCGTTGTTTCTTCGCATACACCCCACAGGTGATCGAGTACCTCTTTTCTTTCTTCGTGAACGGTAACAGTAAGGTCGGCTCCGTCATCAACTATTATGTTGGGTTTAAAATCGAGGGTCGCTTCAAGATTTCTTTTGTACACATCGACACTTCTCGTTTTTTCGGCGTTAACGGTAAGTCCTCTGTGTCTGAGTTCAGTTACTATTTCGTCTTGAGTGCTCAAAGGATTCGATCCCGTTACGAACACATCCGCTCCGAGTTTGGCAAGAGAAAGGGCCAAATATCCAGTTTTGGCTTCAAGGTGAATTGATACCGCTACCCTTAATCCTTTGAGCGGCTCTGCCTTTTTATATCTTTCAACCAAAGAATTCATGACGTTCATTCTCTGTGCAACCCAGTCTAATTTTGCACTTCCAAGATCCACTTAAAATTCCCCCTTTCAAACATTTTCAGATATCAAAGATATCTCTTCATCTCTCGAATCGTAATCTATAAGTTCCGCGTACATCGAAAGATTTATGACGGTTTCAAAAAGTTCTTCCGAATTTTCATTTGGGAATTTTTCTCCCAAGAATTCCTCGCACTCTTCCCTTGTTATTGTACCACCTTCGCTGTTCACTATCATATCGAAAATGGCCTTTATAAGTGGTATTTTTAAAATTTGATCCTTGAAAATTAACTTTCTTTCGTTTACATCGGCGTCGAGAAATTTCTTCCCTAATTTCGTGAAAATCACATCATGGCTCGGAGTTTCAACAAAACCAAGCATTTCGGCGGCCAGCGCTATCGATATGGTGGTACCGAAATCTCTCTTTATCTCATCGGCAAGATCGAAAAGATCAAGTTCACCTTTGTTGTCATCGAGTACCTCAAGCAGTCCTATTATCTCGCTGACGCTGGCATGCGGAATAGGAGCCAATTTTTCTTTCTCTTCTATTTTAGGAAGATCCGGCATTATGTTTGCCGTCAAAACGTTGTATATGGTATCAACGGTTTTAAGGAAAAGAGAAGATTTTTGATCTCTCGGAAACGGAAGCGAATTGTGATATATTGCTTTGATACTTCCCGGGTTGGACGTAAGTATGACTATGTCATCGGCCATGTAAACGGCTTCATTTATGTTGTGTGTTACTATTATTATGTTTGAAAGACCTGCATTGCCTTTTGACCATATATCTAAAATTTCCTCTCTGAGGTTTTCAGCGGTCAGAGCATCAAGCGCGCTGAATGGTTCATCCATGCATAGCACTTCCGGTTTAGAAACAAGTGCTCTGGCAAAGCCTACGCGCTGTTTCATTCCACCTGAAATCTCACGCGGATAAACGTCTTCAAACCCTTCAAGTCCTATCATATCTATGACATGGGCGATCAATTTCTGTCTTTCCGCAGGATCGATATCTTCCTTTATTCCAAGTGCTATATTTTCGCTTACGGTCTTCCACGGAAAAAGCGCAAAGTTTTGAAAAACCATTGCCATCTTGTCGTTAACCGTGGTCTGCAATTTCCCTTTGTAATAAACTTCGCCGGAAGATGGCTTCAAAAGGCCCGTTATGACACGCAAAAGCGTGGATTTGCCGGCACCGGACGGCCCTAAAATGGCAACGACTTTTCCCGAATCAACACTGAGATTTATCGACTCAAGACCGACGTAATAATTTCCGCCGCTCATTTTGAATTTGACAGAAACATTTTTTAACTCAACTATAGGTGTATTCATTCAAATCACCTTCATTCAAATTTGAATTTCTGTGTAGACCATCTTTGAAGCGGTCTCCACAGCAACCTGTTTATCACAACCACACTTATCGACATCATAACAACGCTTAAAGCGAGCAAATTAAGTTGGCCCGCATTCGTGAAATTATTTATCAAACTCCCTATGCCGTTTGCCTGATACAATTTTCCTCCGACGTTCATGTATTCGGCCACTATGCTTGCATTCCATGCCCCACCGGCTGCAGTTATAGCACCTGTTACAAGATATGGAAGTACGGCCGGAATGTAAAGATCTCTCCATAACTCTCTTTTTGTGAATTCAAGTATTTTTGAGGCTTCCTTTAATTGATTTGGAATTGCCGATGCACCTGCTATGACGTTAAAAAGAATGTACCATTGTGTTCCAAGCAACATCAAAATTATCGAACTCCAATTTAAATTTGGAAATAGCAAAACGAACCATGGATATATCATCGGTGCCGGAAAAGATGCGAGTACTTGGACAACAGGCTGCATTCTCTTTGAAAGTTTCAAATTTTTACCTATTATTATGCCAACTGGCAAAGCCCACATTGAAAGACCTACGGATATGTAAACTCTCATGGCCGTCAGACCGTCTCCGGATAGTATCTTTAGAATTTCTCCACTTCCCACATTGCCAAGAAATGCCAGAAATTTCCAGACGGCAATCACAGCCACAAAACCCACGATGGAATAAAAGATAACATTGCCGACTTTGCTTTCTTCCTTGTCTTGAACGAAACTCTGAGAAGGACGGGGCTTGACCATGTTAATCCTTATTGACCTGAGATTTGCAAGGTCTCTGAAAAACCTAAGCACATGGGAGTTTTTCAACACATCTAATATGAAAGATTTTGGCTCTTCGTCGGATCCGACTTCATCCATCTTGAATTTGTCTGCCCATGCAACGATTGGTCTCCAGAAAAACATGTCTATCGCAAGGATCATCAAAATCATCGCAATTATGGCATAAAATTCGCCTGGCACATACCCTTTGTCCATGGCAACGGCCATGTAAGATCCGACTCCGGGCAATCTGAAATTTTGATTTCCAAGCGTAAAAGCCTCGCAAACGATGAGAAAAAACCATCCTCCCGCCATTGACATCATGCTGTTCCAAACAAGACCGGGCATAGCGTAAGAAACTTCAACATTCCAAAAAATCTTCCACTTTGAAAAGCCGTAAATTTTGGATGCCTCGATTAAGTCTCTCGGTATGGATTTAAGAGATTGATAAAAACTGAAAGTCATGTTCCATACCTGTCCTGTGAAGATCATTATTATGGAGGCAAGTTCAAGGCCGATGTTGCTGTGCGGAAAAAGCGCTATCATGGCAAGAATGACACCGGGCAGAAAGCCAAGTACCGGAATAGATTGAAAGATATCAAGCAGAGGGATTAAAACACGTTCGGCATATCTGTTACGCGCTGCAACGTAACCGTAAATTAAAGTGAAGATTAAAGAAAAGCCATAGGCTATAAAGCCTCTTGACATCGAAAGAAAGGTATAGCCAACGAGGGCAATCGGAGACATGGAGATCTTCGCTTCGTAGACTATGGTTCCCGTCCATCGATGGGCGAGCAGAGTTATGCCCCAAACTATAAGGGCTAAAATGGCAAAGACTATTGCATCGTAGATCGAAAAGTGGAGGATCTTCTTCTCGATCGCACGAACCATTTTCACTCATCTCCAACACCTCCGTTTTAACTTTAACAAAATTCTACCATAAAAATTGTGAATCTTTTCAATCATTTCTTTTGCCATTTGCCGTAAGATACATTAACAATCTCCGTCTTTTCCTCAAGATAGGCAAGTATTGCACTTTCAAATGATCTAAAAAGATAAAAAGTACCTGAGTTAAGATGTAAATTCTTCGATTCTGCGATTTCAAAACATATCTCTTCAACGCTCTTTGGCCGTGTAAGCGTGTCAAAAGTGATTTTGACGAAATCCATAAGCGCTTCTCTTGTAGCATCAATATCCTTGGACGGATCATCTTTTGGATCGCCGTGAGATGGAACGTAAAAATCGGCATTTGTTTCCGTGATCTTTTCAAGAGAATCAAGAAAGGCTTTTGCATCCACAAGGTATGGGTATGTGTATTTTTGAATTATCTCCTGACCAAAATAAGCATCTCCGCAAAAAAGCACGCCGCCAAACTTTACGCCTGTCATACCGGGAGAATGCCCGTTGAGTTGAACGAATTGAATATCCGAAGGCCATTTTTCGTCTTGAAAAGATCGTATGGTTGAACTTTTAGCCTTGAAAAAAGAGGCTTTAAGCACGCGTGGAGGATTTGCACCGTACAGATAAAACGATTCCATGAATGGTTTTTCGATGAACAACCTTTCCAGATCATCGGCACAAATTCGTGCACCCATTGAGGAAAAGAGATGATTTCCCTGAATGTGATCGGCGTGAGAATGGGTATTCAAAACAAAGTCTACATTGCCTATCTCTTCTGAAAGCGACTTCGCGAATTTTTCACTTGAACCTGTATCTATAAGATACCTTTTGCCATCGCACTCTATCAGACCGACATTTGTATTTCCCCTTTTTAACCAAATGCCATTCGATATTTGTTCCATTACACACACCTCTTTGAATTATGCCATTTTCACCGCTCAGAGTTTTCCGAGTATATTTGCCCTTTCTTTGTCAAGTGCCGCTTTGATCGTCAATTTGGTATGCTTCAAAGGATGCACGAAAGAAAGTTCCGAGCAGTGAAGAAAATATCCTTCGAGACCATACTTTTTTCTAAAAATTTCATTTTCATCTCTGTCACCGTAAAGATCGTCTCCTATGACCGGAAAGCCTATCGATGAAAGATGCCTTCTTATCTGATGCTTTCTGCCGGTAAAAATTTGCACTTCCAAAAGCGTGTATCCTGTGAAAAAATTTATTGGTTCGATGTGCGTAAAGGCGTACTTACCATCAAGCGATGCCTTTATGTCCATTCCACTTTTTACAAGCCCTTTGACAAGCGTTAAATACCGCTTTTCGATCTCGTGAGAAGAAAAAAGTTCAGATAATTTTTTCGCCATTTCGTAATTTTTCGCTATGACGATCACGCCTGACGTGTATTTGTCGAGTCTATGGACAAAGAAAAATTCTTTCATTTTTCCTAAAAGTACGTTGTAAAGAGACCTGTTTGAGATGTTGGTTCCCGGTTGGACGGAGAGACCGGAAGGTTTATTTAAAGCGAGTAAATCTCCATCTTCATAGATCACGTCCAATTCCATTTCCAAAGGAATATGTTGCGGAGCGGTTCTTCCATATCTTTGAATTATCTCATCTGCGTTGCCTTGAAGTTTTATGATGATCCGCTGACCTATCTGAACTCTAAAGGCCCCGTCTTTTATCCTTTTGTCGTTGACCAAAACCTTACCCGATCTTATAAAACTCTGCAAGGCAGATAATCTTATGGAATCATAATTTCTTCTCAGAAACCTATCAAGTCTTTCGTTATCTCTGTCCGCAATTATCTCTTTGAAATAAAAATCATCGTTCACGTTTGTTTCGGTCCTTTCATGCTTTTAACTATCGCTATGGCAATTATCATACAGGCAATTCCTATCGATGCGCCACCCAAGACATCGAGAAGCCAGTGAACTCCGATGTAGAGCCTATCGTAAAGGATCGAAAGTATGAAAAGAGAAATTATAACCGAGATTGTCCATGAAACTGCCTTTGGCAATTTCGATTTCATGATGAAGTAGACTATCATACCGTAAAGCGCAAAGGCTCCGACTGAATGGCCACTCGGAAAAGAGTAAGACGTATCAGGCACAAGTTGCGAAAGCGTTGGGCGTGGAATTGCGTAGATGTACTTTAAAGCCTCAATCGATATGCCCGCAAAGACCAAAGATATGAAGAGCATCAAAGGCTCCCTCCATTTCTTGAGAAGTGCCAAAATAACGACGACGATAAGTCCTAAAACTATATCGTATATGGTATCGGCATATTTTGCAACCAATATGAAATAAGGGTTAAGAATATGGTGCCTCATACCTATGACCGCTTTTTCGACAAAAAGGTTAAGCGCATTTGCAAGACCAAACTTTTCGATCAAACCAAGCGTTATGCCGATTCCAAAGAAAATCACAAACCATGAAAAATACCACCAAAATTTCTTCAACTAAAACACTCCTTTCTTGACAATTAACCTTAAATGTAGTACCATATATTTAGCACTCTATTATAGAGAGTGCTAAGGTGATTATATGGATCTGAATGAAAGACAAAAAAAGGTACTTTTTTGCGTTGTGAACGAGTACATAAAAAACAAAAAACCTGTCAGTTCGGAGCAGATAATTGAAAACACGAACATCTCTCACAGCAGCGCAACTGTCAGAAACGATCTCAGAAAACTCGAATATCTCGATTACGTGAAGCATATTCACACGTCTTCTGGAAGAATTCCGACTGACAAAGGCTATCGTTTTTACGTTAATTCCATCTTTGAGATATCTCAGGAAATGAAGACATCAAAAGATGTCGAAATCTTTCCGAGTTATCCGCAGGGTAATTTCGATCAGGTTATAAGTCGCGTCTCAACGCTGCTTGTCAGAACGTTGCCCGTCATAGCCATCATAACAAAACCCGTTTCCGATAAAACGAAAATAAAATCCGTCAGAATTCACAGAACCTTTGAAGATTATATCACAATCGTCCTTTCAACGGAACTGGGCATGGTTAAAACGCAAACTATTCCCAAGCGTTTATCGGAGGAAGGCGCAAGGGAAATTGAAAGATTTCTCAACAGTGCGATTGTAGGCAGAACCATTGACGAATTGCGAAAAACCATCTTTGACTCGGATTTCGATCAAAATCGCTGGCACGGTACCAACGTCGAAAACACGATCGAGATAATCAAAAGTTTGATAGAAGATTCGGGTGAAGAAAAATACACGATAAGAGGCATTGAAAATCTTATAGATGACGATGCTGTCGATCAAAAAGTCCTCAGAAGATTGTTGAGAGTTCTTGAAACGCCGGACAAATTTTATGGATTTCTCAAAGATTTCGGAGAGATCGAAGACATAAGAGTTTTTGTCGGATCCGAGCACCCACAGGCGGAGATGGAATCATTTGTTTCTTTTATCGCACCTTACAAAGTCATAAACGAACAAATTGGATACGTTATATCGATAGGCACAAAGGTCATAGATTATCAGAAGGCCATAAAACTCACGTGGTACGTTGGCAACAGGCTAACGGAACTTCTAACTTTTCTATCGAGAATAAGCGAAAAATAAGAGGTGAATTGAAATGGAAGAAGGAAATAACAGGAAAAACGATGTTGAAAACGGCATGAAAGAAAATGCGCAGATCGATGAACTGAAAGCCTCGCTTGAATCTTGTGAAAAAGCAAAAAAAGAACTTGACGAATACGCAAAAAGAGCGAAGGCCTCTCTTGAAAATATGAGAAGAGAAAAAGAAGAAGAGATAAATTACGTAACGAGTTATGCCAACCAGAAACTTGTGGAAAAATTCGTGGAAATTTTAGACGATATGGAAAGAATAATGGATAATTTTGAAGATAAAAAATCCACAGAGTACGTCGCTTTGGAAATCATGCACAAAAAATTCAAAAACATGCTTGAAACTGAAGGACTGAAAAAAATAGACACATCCGGGAAATTCGATCCTTTTGAACATGATGCCGTTGAAAGGATAGAGTCTCCGGATCACGATGACTGGGATATAGTTGAAGTAACGCAAAATGGATATAAATTCAAAAACAAAGTTATAAGACCCGCCAAGGTGAAGGTTGCTTTGCACGTTTCAAGCAGCGGTTCGAATGAAGGACGATGATCGTTTTGGCAAAAAAGGACTATTACGAAATATTAGGCATTTCGAGAGATGCGTCTACCGATGATGTAAAAAAAGCGTACAAGGAACTTGTAAAAAAATGGCATCCGGATCTTCACCCCGACAACAAATCTGAAGCCGAACAAAAATTCAAAGAAATACACGAAGCCTACGAAGTGCTTTCCGATCCTCAAAAAAGAGCGCAATACGATAGGTTTGGTTATGTGGGCCAGCCTCAGGAAAACGTGTATGGATCCCAGCAAGGAGGGAATCCTTTCAACCAGCAGGACCTTTTTGGTGGGTTTGAAGATATATTCAGCGTCTTTTTTGGTCAGGGAAGAACGGCCGAAGAAAACCAGACAAGAAACATTAGAGGAGAAGATATCTACGTAACGGTACAAATAGAGACAAAAGATGTGCTCTACGGGACTGAAAAAGAAGTGGAATACACCCGTTACGAAACATGCCAGGCCTGCCATGGCACAGGCGCAAAAGACGGAACTGCTTTCAAAACATGTCCGAAATGTCATGGAACAGGTGTCATTAGGGTACAGCAAAGGACTTTTTTTGGAGTCATGTCGACACAAACTACCTGTGACATGTGTGGAGGCAGTGGAAAAATCATAACTGAAAAGTGTCCCGTGTGTGGTGGACGTGGCAGGGTAACGGCAAAGAAAAAGATAAAAGTAAGGATTCCCGCCGGCGTTGAGGACGGAGGAAGGTTGAGAATTCCAAATGGCGGCCATGCCGGAGAAAATGCAGGACCTTACGGAGATCTTTTCGTCATACTCAGAGTTAAAGAAATTCCGGGCATAAAAAGAGAAGGAAGAGATGCTTACAGCGAAGTTACCATTGACTTTGCTCAGGCGACGCTTGGAACCGAAATCGAAATAGATGGCCTTGAGGGTAAAGAAACTCTTTCAATTCCGGCCGGTACGCAGCCTAACACCATTCTGAAATTGCGTGGAAAAGGCTTTCCGTATCCAAACGGAGGCGCACGCGGAGACCATATCGTAAAGGTCAACGTTTTGATACCCAAGAGAATTTCAAAAGAACAGGAAGAATTGCTAAGAAAATACGCAGACCTTACACACACAGGGGTGAACGAGAAAAAGCATGGCTTTTTCAGGTGAAATGGAGAAAGATATGGAAGAACTTCTGATAAAGAAAGGGCGTATTTATTATTACAAAATCTACAACATAGCGGATTCGGCCGATCTCGAAAAAGTAGTCTCATTAGCCTCGAACTTCAAAGGTATTAAAAGGCTGAGGTTTGAGCGTGTCGGATCCGACGTGATAGACATTCCAAATCCTCCGATCCAACTTTACATCGACGAATATCCTTTGGAAATAGAAGGATCTCAAATGCACGTCACGGTAAAATTAGAGATAAACGAACTTGGCACAATGGCCATAATAATTCAGGTTGAATTTGAATCGGAAATGCCGGTGACTTTTTTCAAAAATTTTCAGCGCGATTACATGACCGATCCGGATACGACCTTTAAAGTGGACGATTATTTCAAAAACGGTATGAATATCCTGGGTCCCGTTTTCAAAGGGAAATACCAGAAACAATTTCCAATTCTTGATTATTCCGTGTATTACGTTCAAGAATTCAACAAACCCATAAAGGCAAGGGATATTTTAAACGAATACAAAGACCTTCCCGAACTGTTGCACAAAAGCGACAAAAAACTCAGCGCGCAGGTCAGAAACAGAACCTTTCGCCATGCCTTTTCATACTACACCGATGATCTTGTGGTCGTAACCAATGACGGTGCATTCATATACGATCCTGAAGGGTCCGATGACATAATGGACATTCTTGACTTTTTAAACACCCAACTTGTCACAATAAGATATTACGATGATCTGCTCGATAAAAGGATGAAGGAGATAAATCTTACCCTGCTTGACAAACCAACCAATTCCTTGACGGAAATATTCAAAATACGAAAGCACAACGATGCGAGCAGAAAACTCATGGTACTCACAGTTGAAGTTAAATCGGCGGTCGATCATGCCAGAAATGCCATACATGTTACCGAAGATGTTTACTACGCAAGAGTCTACATGAATGCAAGACAAATATTCGGCCTTGATTCATGGGAAGAAAGCGTTGAGAAAAAACTCGAGATCGTCAACGATACATACGAAATGGTTCAGCACACCCTTTCCCATGCCTTTGACAATTTTCTCGAAATAGTAGTCATAGTCCTCATATTCGTAGAACTTCTGGCGTTTTTCAGATAACATGATGGGCAGAAAAGAATTGAAAATTGAGAATTGAAAATGGACAATGAAAAACTGCGGGTGGCATGTAGCACGTAGCGGGTGAAAAGAATTGAAAATTGAGAATCAAAAATTGAAAATTGATAATTGACAATGTAAAATGGACAATAAAGATCTGGGGTACAGGTGGTTCACATCTTTAGTCATTTTTATAATTCATCTTTAGATATTCCGGCCTCTTTCAAAATCTCAAGCAATGTACCTATCGGAAGATCCGCTTTATGAAAAGGAATAACAACTCTCCTCTTTGTCTTTTCGTTAAAGTAAATTCTATGAGAGCCTTTCGTCCTATCAAGAACAAATCCATTTTTTTCAAGTATTTCTATTATTCTTTTCGAATTCAAAGATGGAAATTTGCTCATAAAGTAAGTGTATACTCGAGAATATTTTCTTCATTTGGAATCTGCTCGTCATGAGCCTTAAGAGATTCTATATAAAGTTCTATCGCCTCACGTGCCATTTTTATTGATTCATCTATTGTATTCCCAAAGGTTACACATCCCGGAAGAGATGGGACGATGACAGTGTATCCTCCTTCAGGCTCTTTCTTTAAAAATATTCTGTAATTAAGACGCTCCAAATTCATCACCTCGATTCATTATAACACGGGAAGAATTGACAATTAAAAATTGAAAATGGACAATTAAAGACAGCAGGTGGCGCGTGGCGGGTAGGGGGTGGAAAAGAATTAAAAATTGAGAATGGACAATTGGAAATTTGATATGGCTTTTACATAAAAGTCACCCCTGATTTGATGGGAGGCAGGATCGTATCGAATTTAAAGTCAAACGTTGAAATTTTCCAAAAAATCTTTTGGAGAATACACTTTAAGATTCTTTATATTTTGAAAGTGCTTGATATTACCCGTTATTAAGGGAACATCTCTGTAAATGGCGACTTCTATGAAAGAAAGATCTGAAGGATCAAGAAGACCTGCTTTTATTGGTTCCGGAGTGATCAAGACAGACTCACTCTCAATAAATTGCAAAAGCGCTTCCGTGTAAATTTTTGGAAAATCAAATTTTGGGCTTCTCAAAACTTTATCGTACTCAATCAATATTCTTGAATCAAGATTTAAAATTAATCTACCGTTTAAAACAAAGTTCAATATATCTGCCGGAATACCTTTTGGATTTATTATTCCCGAAATTAGAACGTTGGTATCAAGTACGACGTTCATATCTCTTTTTTTATCTTCTCAATTTCATTTATTATTTCTTCATCTGACAAAAGATCAAGCCCTTTTTTAACAGAATAAAAGCGTAATTTTTCAAGAGCCATTTGAGCTTTTAATCTTTTTATATTTCTAATTTGTTCTTCTATATCATCTTCCGCTTTTAAAACTATCGCTTTTGGTTTACCGTTGACCATTATAACAGTTCCATCCTCCGACCAAAGCGCAGCCGGGTTGTTTCTGATCTCTTTGCTTGTAATGAATTTCACCTCTTCCACCTCCTAAATTTATTATACAATATATCATATTAAAGATCCTACCTAAATGAAGAATTGAAAGCAGAATAGAATGGACAATTGACAATTAAAAATTGAAAATGGACAAAATGGCAGGCGGCACGTGGAAGGTGGCGGGTGGAAAGGAATTAAGAAAAGAAGCCTATGTATTCTTTCACCGAAATTTCTGATTGTCTCAAAATTGCCACTATAATACCTGGACCAAGAGTTTCTTTTAAGTGAACTGGTACGACAACAATTTTTCCATTGTTGTTTTTAAGCACATGATGACTTCCGCGTATTCTTACAACGGAAAAGCCTTTTGATTTAAGAAAATCAACCATATCGGAGCCAGAAATCCTTGGTAGTTGTGAACTCATAAGGCTATCTTTTGAACGCCTACGAATTCTATCTTTTCATTTGAAATATCTTCAACCTCAAGGTATCCTTCTATGGCTTCACGCATTCTGCCCATCAATTCATCAAGAGTTTTGGCTTGAGTAAAACAGCCTGGAAGTTCGACAACCTTTCCAACAAGCCAATCATCTTCATCCTTTTCAATTACAACGGTAAATACTCTCATCAAACCACCTCGATTCATTATAACACGGGAAGAATTGAGAATGGACAAAATGGCAGGTGGCGGGTAGCGGGTGGCGCGTGGCGGGTGGCGGGTGGAAAATTGAGAATTAAAAATTAAAAGTAAAAGAACATAGATCTGGCATTGTTAAATCAAAAAACGTCAATAAATATTTTCTCTTGTTCCTATTTTTAATAT